>NZ_JBIAXG010000009.1:0-204680 GCF_042896465.1 Streptomyces sp. NPDC001292 | reverse complement strand
AGCTTCGACCCCTGCCTCCCCTGCGGCGTCCACATGTACCTCGGCAACGGCAAAACCCTCACCACCACCCACACCCCCACCTACGGAACCGACCATGTCTGACACGGGGCAGGGCACGACCATGTCTGACACGGGGCAGGGCACCCGGTCAGGCCGGCTCGCGGACCCGGACGTCGAGGCGCGGCTCGCCCGGCTCGACGAACTGCTGGCGGGGCTGGAGTCCGCTCCGGGGCCGACCGTGCGGTCCGCCCTGGAGGCGGTGCGGCTGCTGACCGAGGTCTACGGCGAGGCGCTGGGCCGCGTACTCGACCGCTCGGACGGTGAACTCGCGCTGCGTCTGGCAGAGGACGAGTTGGTGGGCCACCTGCTGGTCCTGCACGAGATCCACCCCGAGCCGGCCGAGCGCCGGGCCGAGCGCGCCGTCGAACGGCTGCGCCCGGCCGTACGGGAGCGCGGCGGCGACGTCGAGTGGGTGGGCCTGGAGGAACAGGTGGCCCGCGTCCGGGTGACCACGGGCGGTGGGGGGTGCGGTTCCGGGTGTGGCAGCGCCACGGACGACGTGACCGGCGCCGTCCGTGCGGCCGTGCTCGCCGCCGCTCCCGAACTGACGGCGGTGGAGGCCGTGCCCAGCGCGTCCGAGCGGCAGGCGGCTCCGGCGTTCGTCCCCCTGGAGTCGCTCGCGCGCCGGGGTGCGCCACGGTCGCAGGAGCCACGGTGACCGGGGACGGAGCGCTGGCCCGCCTCATCCGTTCCTCGGCCGGCCGGACCGCCGCGGCACCGGGCGAGGTGTGCGATCTGTGCGCCGCGCCGGTGCCCGAGGACCACCGCCACCTCTACGACACCGCCGAGGCCGAGGTGCGGTGCGCCTGCGGCCCCTGCTCGGTGCTCTTCGCCGAGGACGGGGCGGGTGGCGGGCACTACCGGCTCGTCCCCCGGCGCCGGGTGCGGCTTCCGCGCGTCGACACGACGGCGCTGGGGGTGCCGGTCGGCCTGGTCTTCTTCGTGCCGCGCGCCGAGGGCACGGTCACCGCCGAGGGCCCGAGCCCGGCGGGTGCCATGCGGTGGGAGGTGGACGCGGCGGCCTGGCGGCAGTTGACCACCCGGTTCCCCGAACTCGCCTCCATGGAGCCCGAGGTGGAGGCGCTGCTGGTCAACACCGTCCAAGGCCTGGACCACCACTGGATCGTGCCCGTCGACGACTGCTTCCGGATGCTGGCCGTGGTCCGCCGCGAGTGGCGGGGCCTGTCCGGCGGGGGCCGGGTGTGGCCCGCCGTCGAGGAGTTCTTCGCGGAGCTGACCGAACAGAACTGACCGGACGGAGCTACCGGTGGAGGTGAAGGGCATCCTGCCCCTTGCGGCCCGGAGGGCCGCAAGGGGCAGGGCTGGGATCGCGTCATCCGATGACGGAGTTGTCGGATCCACCGTCGGACGGGCGGAAAGTGATGCCTGTGGAGGCCCCTGTGAGACCGATCTCCCCGGAGAGCGGCAAGGGCCGGTGAATCAGGAACCCGAGGTGGCGCCGCGTAGCGGTGCGGACCGGAATCTCCTGCCCTCGGGCAGGAGAGGGCGTCAACGAACGGAGCTGACCGACGTGCACGAGTTGTCGATCGCGACCGCGATCGTGGAGCAGGCCGACGAGGTCGCCCGGGCCGAGGGGACGGGCGCCGTCTCGGTGGTGACGGTGCGGGTGGGCGAACTGGCCGGCGTCGTACCCGACGCGCTGAGCTTCGCCTTCGAGGTCGCTCGGGAGGGCACCGCCCTGGCCGGCGCCCGGCTCGTCGTCGAGCAGGTGACCGCGCACGCCTACTGCGTCCCGTGCGACGCGGAGTTCCCGGTCGGCATGCCCCCGTTCTTCTGGTGCCCGCACTGCGACCGTCCGTCGCGGGACCTGCGCAGCGGGCGGGAGTTGGAGATCACCGCCATCGAGCCCGCGCCGTCGCCCGCGACCTGACGGGCAGCCCGACGGCCGAACGGCCCCGCCGGTGCACGACGCACCGGCGGGGCCGTTCGGCCCTGCGGGTCAGCAAATGCGGGGCAGTTGCTCCCCCAGCGGCAGGTCGACGACCCGGGTGCCGCCGAGGCCGGTGGCGACCACCACCATGCCGGGGTGGTCGGCGACGCACTCGCCGATGAGCACGGCTCCGCCGCCCTGCGGGTGGGAACGCATCGCCGCCAGGACGGCCTCCGCCTCGGTGGGCGGCACGAAGGCGACGAGCCGGCCCTCGTTGGCGACGTACAGCGGGTCCAGGCCGAGGAATCCGCAGGCGTTCGCGACCGCCTCGGGGACGGGGATGGCGCGTTCGCGCAGCCGGACGCCGGTGCCGGAGGCACGGGCGATCTCGTTGAGGGAGGCGGCGAGACCGCCCCGGGTGGGGTCGCGCAGCACGTGGATGTCCGGGGTGACGGCCAGCATGGCGGCCACCAGGTCCCCCAGGGGCGCGGTGTCGCTGGCGACCTCGACGCCGAACTCAAGTCCCTCCCGGACGCTCATGATCGCCACACCGTGCAGGCCGATCGGGCCGCTGACGATGACGGCGTCGCCCGGCCGGGCCCGCTGCGGGCGGATGTCCACTCCTTCGGGGACGACACCGACCCCGGCGGTGGTGACGTACACACCGTCGCCGTGTCCGGCCTCCACCACCTTGGTGTCGCCGGTGGCCACGGTGACGCCCGCGGCTTCGGCGGCGGCGCCCATGGCGCGCGCGATCCGGTCGACCACGGTCAGCTCCACGCCCTCCTCCAGCACGAAGGCCGCGGAGAGGTAGGCGGGCCGGGCACCGCTCATCGCCAGGTCGTTGACGGTGCCGTTGACCGCCAGGTCCCCGAGGCTGCCGCCGGGGAAGAACAGCGGCCTGACGACGTAGGAGTCGGTGGAGAACGCCAGCCGGGTGCCGCCGAGATGGAGGACGGCGGAGTCACCCATCGCGGCGAGGGTGGGGTTGCCGTAGGCCGGGGCGAAGACGTCCTGGATCAGTTCGGCGGACAGGGCGCCGCCCCCGCCGTGGCCCATCACCACGACGGGCTGGTCGCGCAGGGGGGCGGGGCAGGTCCAGTTCGCCGGGTCGACGGGGGCGTCGGCCGCCGCGGAAGCCAGTTCAGCCAACGGGGTTCATCTCCTCCTGCGGGATACGGGAGCCCTGCGGCGCCGGGGCGCCCGGTGAGGCCTGTCCGGTCATCCGGCGGTACAGGTAGTAGGCGGCGCAGGCACCCTCGCTGGAGACCATGGTGGCGCCGAGCGGGGTGCGCGGGGTACAGGTGGTGCCGAACGCGGAGCACTCGGTGGGCTTGATCAGCCCCTGGAGCACCTCGCCCGCGCGGCACACGGCGGGCTCCTCGGTGCGGATGCCTTCGACGTCGAAGCGGTGCTCGGCGTCGTAGGCGCGGTAGGCCTCGGACAGACGCCATCCGCTGGCGGGGATGCGTCCGATGCCGCGCCAGGACCGGTCGGCCACCTCGAAGACCTCCTGGAGCATGCTCAGGGCGGCCGGATTGCCCGTCTCGCGCACGGCGCGCGGGTAGGCGTTGTCCACCCGGTGCTCGCCGCGCTCGAGTTGGTGGACGGCCCGGCGGATTCCTTCGAGGATGTCCAGCGGTTCGAAGCCGGTGACCACGATCGGCACCCGGTGCCGCTCGGCCAGGTCCGGGTACTCGGCGGTGCCCATGACGCTGCACACGTGCCCGGCGGCGAGGAAGCCCTGCACCCGGCAGGCCGGGGCCGTCATGATCGCCTCGATGGCCGGTGGCACCCGGACGTGCGAGACCAGCAGGCTGAAGTTGTCCAGGCCCAGTCGGCGGGCCTGGTGCACGGCCATGGCGTTGGCGGGGGCGGTCGTCTCGAAGCCGATGGCGAAGAACACCACCTGCCGGTCCGGGTGCTGCCGGGCGAGCTGGAGTGCGTCGAGCGGCGAGTACACCACTCGTACGTCCCCGCCCTCGCCCTTGACCCGGAACAGGTCCCGGTCGGTGCCCGGCACCCGCAGCATGTCGCCGAACGAGCAGAAGATCACCTCGGGGCGCGCGGCGATCGCCAGCGCCTTGTCGATGACTTCGAGGGGGGTCACGCACACCGGGCAGCCGGGGCCGTGGATCAGCTCGACCTCCTCAGGCAGCAACTGGTCGATGCCGTGCCGGATGATCGAGTGGGTCTGGCCGCCGCAGACCTCCATCAGCGCCCACGGCCGGGTGACCGTCGCGCGGATCTCCTCCAGCAGCCGCCGGGCCAGACCGGGGTCGTTGAACTCGTCGATGTACTTCATCAGGCCTCACTCCCGCTCTTCTCACGTTCCTCGGCCCCGGGGGTGCGCGGGGCCGGGTCGCCGGCCTGCTCGGCCGCCTGTGCCCAGGCGTCGCCGAACTCCTCTTCCAGCAGCCCCAGTTGCTCGAACAGCTCCAGGGACGCCCGGGCCGACTCCTCGTCCAGCCGCTGAAGGGCGAACCCGACGTGGACGATCACGTACTCCCCCACCCGCACATCGGGCAGGTACTCCAGACACGCCTGTTTCCGCACCCCGCCGAAGTCGATCAGACCGGTGAGCGGGTCGGCGCGGTGGTCGATGGCCACGACTTTGCCGGGCACTGCCAAACACATGGGTCACTCCGTCTCGTCGCTGTCGGTCGTCCGCCGGCCCCGCGCCCTCGCGCGGGTCCCGGCCCGTTCGGCTCGTACGGCGTCTTCCGGGCGCCTCCGGTGATCTCGCTCGTGTGCCGCGACCACAAGCTGTCCGAGGGCCAGCCCGCCGTCGTTCGGGGGGACTTCGCCGTGGCGCAGGACGGTGAAGCCGTCCGCGGTGAGCAGTGCGGCGCACTCGTCCTCCAGTAACCCGTTGGCGAAGACACCGCCGCTGAGGACGGCGGTGGTCAGGCCGGTGGCCGCGCGGGCGCGCCGGCAGATCTCCACGACGGCCCGCGCGAGGCCCCGGTGGAAGCGCGCCGCGAGGACCGGCGGCGGGGTGCCGCGCCGCTGGTCGTCGAGGAGCGCCCGCAGCATGGGCGCCGGGTCGCAGCCGAGGGGACCGGGGCCGTCGGTGAAGGCGAAGGGGTACGCCGCGCCGTCGGCGTCCCGGGCCAGGGTCGCGGTCGCCTCCAGTTCCAGCGCGGCCTGCGCCTCGTATCCCGCGCGGTGGCACACGCCCGCGAGGGAGGACACGGCGTCGAAGAGCCGGCCCGTGCTGGAGGTCGGCACGCAGGCCAGGTCGCGCTCCAACTGCCGCCGGAGCAGCGCCCGTTCGTCGGGTGTGCAGGCGGCGACGCTGGGCAGGCGGGGGTCCCAGGGCAGTCCCGCGGCCCACAGCCGGGCCAGGGCGAGCCGGCAGGGGTTGGCCACGCCGGCGTCGCCGCCGGGCAGCGGGGCGGGGGTCAGCCGGGCGAAGCGGCGGTGGCCGGTGTAGTCGGCGAGCAGGAACTCGCCGCCCCAGACGGTGCCGTCGTCGCCGTATCCGGTGCCGTCGAAGGCGACGCCGATGACGGGCGTGGTGCCGTCGAGGCCGTGCTCGGCCATCGCCGAGGCGATGTGCGCGTGGTGGTGCTGGACCAGTACGGGCTCCGGCTGCGGGAGTCCGGCGGCACGGCGACGCGCCCAGCGGGCCGAGTGGTAGCGGGGGTGGCGGTCGGCGGCGACCAGGGCGGGGATCACTCCGGTCAGGCGCAGCAGGTGCCGTTCCGCCCGGCGGGCGGCCTCGAGGGTGGCGAGGTCCGCCATGTCGCCGATGTGCGGCCCGAACCAGGCCTGTTCGCCGTCGCCGACGCAGGGGACGTTCTTCAGGTCGCCGCCCACGGCGAGCGCGGGGCGCACCGCGAGCGGCAGGCGCAGCGGGCGGGGCGCGTAGCCGCGGGAGCGCCGCAGCACCTGTTCGGTGCCGTCGGGGCGAACCCGCAGCAGGGAGTCGTCGCAGGGGCAGGCGATGGGCCGGTCGTGGGCGAGCCAGGCGTCGGCCAGTCCGGCCAGCCGGGTCAGCGCCTCCTCGTCGTCGGTGACGATCGGCTCGCCGGAGCGGTTGCCGCTGGTCATCACGAGTACGCGCGGGCCGGGGGGGTCGCCGGGCAGTCCGAACAGCAGCGTGTGCGCCGGGGTGTAGGGCAGCATCACACCGACGTGGGGGCTGCCCGGGCACACCTCGTCGGACAGGCGGAGCCCGTCCGGCCGTGCGCGCCGGCGCAGCAGGACGATGGGCCGCGTGGGGCCGGTGAGCGTGGCCCGTTCGCGGTCGGTCGGGTCGGCGATCCGCTCGACGGCGGCGAGGTCGGCGCACATCACGGCGAACGCCTTGCCCCCGCGTTCCTTGCGCGCCCGCAGGGTGGCGACGGCGCGGGTGTCGGTGGCGTCGCAGGCCAGGTGGTAGCCGCCGACGCCCTTGACGGCGACGATCCGCCCCGCGGCGAGCAGGGCCCGGGCCGCCGCCAGGGCGTCCGCGTCCAGGGCCGGGCGCAGCTCGCCGCCGGCGGCGGGGACCAGGCGCAGCCGGGGGCCGCAGTCGGGGCAGGCCACGGGCTGGGCGTGGAAGCGCCGGTCGGCGGGGTCGGTGTACTCCCGGGCGCAGGCAGGGCACATCGGGAAGCCGGCCATGGTCGTGGCCGCGCGGTCGTACGGCATGGCGGTGGCGATGGTGAAGCGGGGACCGCAGTGGGTGCAGGTGATGAACGGGTGCCGGTGGCGGCGGTCGTCCGGGTCGGCCAGTTCGCGCAGGCAGTCGGCGCAGGTCGCGGTGTCGGGCGGGAGCTGCGTGCGTCCCGGGGAGTGTTCGGTGGGGCGGATGGCGAAGGGGCCGGTGGCGCCGGTGGCGGGAAGGTCCTCCAGGCCGATGCCGGTCACGGCGGCCAGCGGGGGCGGTCGCCGGGCCAGCCGGTCGCAGAACCGGGTGATGTCGTCCGGCGGGCCCTCGACCTCGATCAGCACGCCGGTGGCGGTGTTGCTCACGAAGCCGGCCAGCGCCAGGTCGGCGGCCAGGCGGTGCACGTACGGCCTGAAGCCCACACCCTGCACCGTGCCGCGCACGGTGAGCCGGCGGCGTACCGGGCCCGTGACGGGTGCGGTCATGAGGAGGGGGTGGTCGCCGGGTGCGGGTGCGCGTGGTGGTCGTGGGCCTGCTCGCCGTCGGCGGCGTGTTCGTGGCCGTGGGGGTGCGGGGTGAGCGGGGGCCGGTGCCGCGGGGCGCCGTCGCGGACGGCCAGCGCACGGTCCAGGACGGTGTCGACGCCGTCGCCGGTGCGGGCGCAGGTCCGTACGATCCCGACGCCCGGGTTGACCTGCTGGACATGGGTGCGGAAGGCGGTTTCGTCGAAGCCGGCGGCCTCGGCCAGGTCGGTCTTGGTGACCACGACCAGATGGGCGGAGCCGAACGCGGTGGGGTACTTCAGCGGCTTGTCCTCGCCCTCGGTCACCGCCATCAGCACGATCCGCAGGGTCTCGCCGAGGTCGTACGACGCGGGGCAGACGAGATTGCCGACGTTCTCCACGAACAGCACCGCCGTGTCCTTGGGCAGCCAGCCCTCCAGCCGGGAGCGGACCTGCCGGGCCTCCAGGTGGCAGAGTCCGTCGGTGAGCACCTGCTGCACCGGGGCGCCGGAGCGGGCCAGCCGGCGGGCGTCGTTCTCGGTCGCCAGGTCCGCGGTCAGCGCGGCCACCGGGACGCCCCGTTCGACGGCGCGGGCCAGCACCCGGCCGAGGAGTTCGGTCTTGCCGCTGCCGGGGCTGGACAGCAGGTTGACGACGGCCACGCCCTGCCGGGCCAGGTCGCCGCGGAGGGTGGCGGCCAGGTCGTCGTTCTTGGCGAGGACGGCCTGCTTGACGTCGACGGACCGGCACATGGCGCTGCTCCTCGGGGTCGGCTCGGGGGAAGGGGACGGGAGGACGGTTCCGGGGCCCCTCACCGATCTTCGGCCGCGTCGGTGGCGAGGCGCGGGAGCGCAGCCGTGTGCGCGGGGGTGGATTCCTCCGTGCGGACCAACGGCGGGGTGGCCGCGGGATCGGCGAGCAGCACCGGGATCATGGTGTGCAGGGCCTCGACGGCGGGGGCGACGGCCTGCCGCACCGGGTCGCTGAGCCCGGGGATGATGTCCTCGTCGCCGCGTGGCCGCACCTGGGGCTCGCAGGCGAGCACGAGGACGCGCGGGAGCGGCCCGTCGCCCAGGTGCGCGGCCAGGGCCAGCACCTTGGCCGGGTCCATGCCGTGGGCCTCCGGCGGGGCCGCGGCGCCGGCCTCGGCGTCGGGGAGTTCCGCCTCGATCAGGGACAGGGTGCCGGGCCGGTGGCCGCGCGGCGCCGCGTCGACCAGGACGGCCGCGTCGTATCCGTCCAGCAGTTCGTAGGCGAGGTCCAGGCCGCGGATGCCGTAGTCCCGCACCCGGACTCCGGCCGGCAGCGGGCGGGAGCCGAGGGCCTGGATCACCTCGGGGCCGAAGGCGTCGTCGGCGAGGAAGATGTTGCCGACACCGGCGACCAGGAGCCGGGTGGCGGGCGGCGGCGTCATCGGGTGCCTCCGGTGAGCGGGGCGCCGGCCGGGGACAGGGGGCGGGCGCAGGCGCCGGGGAGCTTGCGGACGAACGCCGAGCGCAGCGCGTGGTAGGGGGCGGCGGGGTCGAAGAAGATGTCGTGCATCCGGGCGAGTTCGGCGCGCCGGTGGTCCGCGAGCGGCCGTACCGACTCGTCGCGTGCGCGGGCCGCCGCCTTGGCGTCGATCCGCCGGGCGAGGTCGGGTGCGTCGGCGAGTCCGGCCGCCATGCGGTCGACCTCGGCGGTGAACTCCCCCGCGGGCACGGGCACGAGACGGTCCACCAGGCCGAGGCCGTGCGCGGTGGCGGCGCTCACCGGCAGGGCCTCGGTGGTCAGCCGCTCGGCCGTCCCGGTGCCGGTCCGGCGCGGCAGGGTGTACGTCCAGAACTCCGAGCCGCACAGGCCCATCCTGCGGTAGTGCGGGTTGAGCACGGCGCCGGTGCGGCACCACACCTCGTCGGCGGCGAGGGCGAGCATGACGCCGCCCGCGGCTGCGTTGCCGCCGAGCGCGGCGACGACCAGCCGGTCGGTGGTGTGCAGTACCGCCTCGACCAGGTCGTCCATGGCGTTGAGGTTGGCCCATGACTCGGCGGCCGGGTCGTCGGACGCCTCGATGACGTTCAGGTGGATGCCGTTGGAGAAGAAGTCGCGGGCGCCGCCGAGGACGAGTACCGGGGTGGGGCGAGTGAGGGCGTGGCGGTAGGCGGCGAGCAGCCTGCGGCAGTGGTCGGTGCTCATCGCGCCGCCGGGGAAGGAGAAGGTGACGAAGCCGACGTCGCCGCGCTGCCGGTAGCGGATGTCGGTCCAGGTGCGCCGCCCGGGGGGCAGTTCGAGGGGTACGGCCGCCTCCGGGAGACCGGTCGGGCCGAGGACCGAGGCGGCCGGGCGTTTGAAGGGGGCGGGGTCGCCGGAGTTCTTGCGGGGCCTGAGTTCCGGGATCCACACGGCCCCGTCCCGGGTGGCCCGGCACACCGCTCCCGCCCGGGTGGCGAGCAGTTCTCCGGGGCGTCCGCGCAGTTGGTCCTCCGGGTGGCCACCGTGCAGGAACAGTTCACGTCCGAGGAGTTCGTCGAGGACTCCGGGCTGCGAGTCGGCGCCTGACAGCTTGCGCAGCACGGTCGCGGTGCTGTCGTTCTCCCAGTCGACGCGGCGCCGCTCCTGGCGCAGGAAGCCGCGCCGGACGACGCGGATGGAGGGGTCGCTCTGCGGCAGCGGCTTGAAGGAGCCCTCGGCGTAGCGCCGTACGGCCAGCAGCACGGCGGCCACGGCGGCGTCGGAGGCCTCGTTGCGGTACAGGTCGCTCTTGCCGACCGGCGCCGTCGGGAACGGCATGGCCGCCCAGATGTCGCCGGCGTCCAACGCCGCCTCGGCCTGGAGGACCGTCACGCCCCAGTCGGGTGCCTGGTCCGCGATCGCCCAGTCCAGCGAGGAGGGGCCGCGGTCCCCCGGTGGACCGGGGTGCACGATGAGGCAGGTGTGCTCCCGCCACACGTCCTCCGGCAGCGCGGTCTTGAGCATCGGCGCGAAGACGAGTTCCGGGTTCGTCTCGGCGACGGCGGCGCGGACGGCCTCGGGGCCGTGCACGGCGAGCACGACATCGACGTGGTGGCCGTGGTCCGACAGTTCGGCGTAGACGCGCTGGGACAGGCTGTTGAACGCGCTGGCGACGAGCAGAATGTCCATGACGCGGCATGGTCTCCGTTTCGCCGGGCTCCGGGAAGGACCCCGGCGGGGCGTTCGTCCGTCTGCCCCAGGCGCCCTCCGCCGTCCGCGTCAGGTCCCCTCCTCCATCCGGATCGCGTTGCGCAGGTCCTCTAAGGCGCCACTCCGGTCGCCCTTGTTCATCTCCAGCAGCACCCGGGCGACGGCGTCGAGTTTGCGCTGGACGGCGTGTTCGGCGCGCATCTCGGCGTTCTTCAGCAGAGCGAGCAGCAGCAGCGTCACGGCGGTCAAGGACTCGCCGGCCAGCAGCAGCAACTCGACGGACAGGTGCGCCGCGTCGACGGCGACGAAGAAGGCGACCAGGAGCAGGCAGACCAGGAAGAAGACGAGGGAGCTGGTGAAGTTGGAGGCGTACTCCGCGAACTGCTCGAACCGGCCGCGGCGGAGGCCGCCGCGCTCCACGGGGCTCTTGAAGGCCATGAGTGAACCCCTCCGGCGGCACCCGGCGCGCCGCTTCGCTACTTTCTGATCATATGATGTAACAGTCTGCATATGATCTGTCAGCAGAGCATCGACAGGGCCCCCGGCCGCCACCTCCGCCGTCGCGCGCTGCACGGGACCCTGCTGGCCGCGGCGACCACCGCGGCACTGGCCGGCGGGCCCCGGGCGACGGCACTCCCGGCCGTCGGTCTCGGTCCCGACTGGGACGCCATCGCCGCCTGCGAGTCCAGCGGCAACTGGAAGGCGAACACCGGCAACGGGTACTACGGCGGACTCCAGTTCCGCCAGTCCAGCTGGGTGGCCGCGGGAGGCCTGAGGTACGCGCGCCGAGCGGACCTGGCCTCGCGCAGTGAGCAGATCGCCGTGGCCGGGCGGCTGGCCGTCCTCCAGGGGATGTCGGCCTGGGGCTGCGCCTGACGGCGCGTCGATAGCCCAAGTACCGCCCCTCTCACGCCGGTTGAGCAGACGGGCGGTCAGCAGAGCACGGCGAGCGCGCCCGGCAGCACACGGGCCGTGACGGGCAGGACCGCCTCGACCTCGCCGTCGGCGCCGTAGGGCACCTCTCGGTCGGCGGTGACACGGATCCGTCTGCCCCGCAGGATCCGCACCTCGGGGCGCTCGACGTGTGCGCCCGACTTCAGCTCGTTCATCAGTGCGAAGAAGAGCCGGCGCGGTGCCTCGCGGATCATCACCACGTCGAGCAGGCCGTCGTCGACGCGGGCGCCGGGTGCGATCATGCGACCGGAGCCGTAGTAGGCGGAGTTGGCGGCCACCACGGTGTAACCGCGATGGGTGTGCTCCTCGCCGTCGACGGTGACCCGGTAGGTCGCCGCTCGCCAGGTCGCCACGGCGCGCAGCCCGCCGGCGTAGTAGGAGGCGGCGCCGCGCAGCAACCGGGAGTTGTTCGCATGCCGGTTGGCGAGCGCGTCGACGCCCGCGTACACGCTGCCGAGGACGACGGTGCGCTGGTGCGCGGCCGACTCCACCTCGATGGTGTCGACGCGGCGCGGGGTGCTGTGCAGCAGGATCCGGGCCAACTCGGCTGGTTCGGCGGGAAGTCGGAGCGCGCGAGCGAAGTCGTTGCCACGGCCCGCCGGTACCAGGCCCAGGAGGGTGCCGCTGCCGCTGAGGGCTCCGCCGATGCCGCCCGCGATGCCGTCGCCGCCCACGGCGAGCACGACGCGGTCGCGCTCGCCGGCCCGGCGGGCGAGGTCCTGGGCGTGGGCGAGACTGCGGCTGTACTCGGTCTCCACTCCGGCGCCGGCCTCCCGGAGCAGCCTGGCCACCCGCAGCAGCGCCGCGGCCCCGGCGGATCCGCCCGCGGTGGGGTTGACGATGGCGGTGAACTGTCGCATCGGTGGGGCCTCCGGGACGGAAAGGTGGTCGGTCGCGGGTGGTGCCGGGCCGGGGTCGGTCGAGGGGCGGCCGGAGTCAGTCAAGGGGCAGCAGAACGCCCGGGTTCAGCAGGCCGTGGGGGTCCAGCCGGCGCTTGACGGCCCGCAGGGCCTCGACACCGAGCGGTCCGGCCTCCCGGACGTACCCGTCGCGGTGGTCGGTGCCCACGCCGTGATGGTGGCTGATGGTGCCGCCCGCGGCGAGGATCGCCTCGTTCGCGGCCCGCTTGGCGGGCGCCCAGTGCGCCACCGGGTCGTCGCCCTGGGCGCTGACCACGGTGAAGTACAGCGAGGCGCCGTTCTCGTAGACGTGCGAGATGTGGCACATCACCAGGGGCGGGGTGCCCGACGCGGTGAGCGTGGTGGTCAGCGCCTCACGGACGGAGGCGTACAGCCCAGGGACAAGGGACCAGAAGGCGGCGGTCTCCAGCGTCTCGGCGAACGCGCCCGCGTCCAGGAGGGCGTCACGCAGGTAGGGCGCCGAGTAGCGGCCGTGGGCCCAGCGCTCCCCCGGCTCCTCGCCCAGGCAGGTGCCGCCGCACTCGCCCAGCACGGCCGCGGCGCGCTGCCTGCGGTGGGCGACGTCCTCGGCGGTGCCCTCGTAGCCGGCGATCGCCTGGCAGCCGGCGCCCTGCCGGGCGTCCAGGGCGCCGATGGCGTCGGGCTGGGCCAGGCCGATCAGGGTCTCGGTCTCGTCGGACAGGCGCAGCACGGTCGGGCGCGGCCCGTCCTGGGCGAGCCGGCGCAGGGCGGCGGCGCCCTCCTCGAAGGAGGCGAAGCGCCAGCCCTCGTGGACGCGGGTCTGCGGGAGCGGGCGCAGGCGCACGGTCACCGAGGTGATGACACCGAACGCGCCCTCGGAGCCGAGGACGAGCTGGCGCAGGTCGGGTCCGGCCGCCGAGCGCGGCGCGCGGCCCGCCTCCACGGTGCCCTCGGGGGTGGCGAGGGTGAGGCCGAGCACCATCTCGTCGAAGCGGCCGTAGCCGGCCGAGGCCTGCCCGCTGGAGCGGGCGGCGGCGAAACCGCCGAGGGTCGCCCACTCGTAGGACTGGGGGAAGTGGCCGAGGGTGAAGCCGTGTTCGGCCAGCAGCGCCTCCGCGTGCGGGCCGCGCAGGCCCGTTTGCAGGGTGGCGGTGCGGGAGACCGGGTCCAGGGCGAGCAGCCGATTCATACGGCGCAGGTCCAGGGCGACGAACGGGCGGCGGCGCTCGGGGGCGAGACCGCCGACGACTGAGGTGCCGCCGCCGAACGGGACCAGGGCCAGGCCGTGGGCGGCACAGGCGCGCAACACGGCGAGTACGTCTTCGTGGTCCGCGGGCAGCACCACGGCCGCCGGGACGTCCGTGACGTCGCCGCTTCTGACGCGCAGCAGATCGGGGGTGGACTTGCCGCGGGTGTGGCGGATCCGGGACTCGGCGTCGGTGCGGACGTGCGCCTCGTCGCCCACGGCCTCGTTCAGGGCGCGGAGCGCGTCCGCGGTCAGCGGCGAGGCCGGGACGTGGATCTCCTCCAGGGCGACCGGTCCGGCCTCGCGGGGCTTGACGCCGAGCAGGTCGCGCAGGAGTCCGGTCACCGAGTCGGGCAGCGGTGTGGCCCTGGCCGGGTCGCCCCAGCCGCTCCACAGCATGTCCATGGGTGTTCCTCACCGGTCGTGTCGAAGGGGGCCGTGTTCGGGGTTCCGTGTTCCGCGGTGCGCCGCGCCGCGACTCCGCGGGCCAGTTACACTGTGACACATGACGCCTATTCGTCACAACAGCTCGGAGCGGCCGGGCCGCTCGGGCCAGCCGGACCGCTCGGGCCAGCCGGACCGCTCCGACGGCGATCCCGTACTCGACGCCGTGCGCGACTGCGTCCTGGCCGTCGGCGTCCGGCGTACGACCCTGACGGACGTGGCCCGCCGCGCGGGTGTGTCCCGGATGACGCTCTACCGCCGCTGGCCCGATGTACGGTCCCTGGTCGGCGACCTGATGACGCGGGAGTGGATCGCCGTGGCCGTCGAGGCGATGCCGGAGCGCAGACCCGGGACGTACGCGCGCACGCTGATCGTCGACGGGCTCGTGGCCGGGGTGAGGGCGTTCCGCGCCCACCCGCTCTTCCGCAAGATCGTCGACGTGGACCCCGAACTACTGCTCCCCTATGTGCTGGACCGCCGGGGAGCCAGCCAGGAGGCCCTGCTCTCCCTGCTCGCCGACCAGCTGCGCGAGGGCCACGCCGACGGGTCGGTGCGCGCCGGCCACACCGAGCGGCAGGCACGGTCCCTGCTGCTGGTCGTGCAGTCCTTCACGCTGTCGCTGCGCACCATGACCGAGGAGGACGACCCCGAGCTGGACGGCGATGCGTTCCTCGCGGAACTGCGGACCATCCTGGAAAGGACCCTGACGCCATGAGCTTCGGCAACGATCCCGCCGTCCCCGCGCACACGGCGCCGGGCACCTCCCTCACCGCCGCCCGCCGCGCCCGCGAACTGGCCCGGACCGTCGGCGGTCCGGCCGTGGACGTCCTGGTCGTCGGTCTTGGCGCGACCGGCGCCGGGGCCGCGCTGGACGCCGCGGCACGCGGACTGAGCGTCGCCGCGATAGACGCCCACGACCTGGCCTTCGGCACCTCCCGCTGGAGTTCCAAACTCATCCACGGCGGACTGCGCTATCTCGCC
The DNA here is from genome assembly GCF_042896465.1 of Streptomyces sp. NPDC001292. Taxonomy (NCBI): domain Bacteria; kingdom Bacillati; phylum Actinomycetota; class Actinomycetes; order Kitasatosporales; family Streptomycetaceae; genus Streptomyces; species Streptomyces sp. NPDC001292. The sequence continues at coordinate 189,982 of NZ_JBIAXG010000009.1, read as the reverse complement.
TCCGCCCAGTTCGACGTCGCCCACGAGAGCGCGGTCGAACGCGGTGTGCTGATGGAACGCACCGCTCCCCACCTGGTCGGTGCCCAGCCGTTCGTCCTGCCCCTCACCCCGCTGGTCTCGCGCGGCCAGGCCTCCCTGGCCTGGGCCGGCTTCCGCGCGGGCGACGGGCTGCGTTCGGCGGCGCGCACCGCCCGCGCCACCCTGCCGGCGCCGCGCAGGCTGTCCGCGGTGGAGACCCGCCATCTCGCGCCCGCCCTGCGCGGCACCGGGTTGCGCGGCGGTCTGCTGTCCTGGGACGGCCGGCTGACCGACGACGCCCGCCTGGTGACCGCGCTCGCCCGTACGGCGGCGGGCCGTGGCGCCCGCGTCCTGACCCGGGTCCGGGCCCTGGAACTCACCGGTTCCGGGACCCGGGTGCGTGACGAACTGACCGGCGAGGAGGGCGAGATCCGGGCCCGCGCCGTGATCAACGCCTCCGGAGTGTGGGCGGGCGGCCTGGTCGACGGCATCCGGATCCGGCCCTCCCGCGGCACCCACCTCGTGCTGCGCTCCGGCCTGCTCGGTCCGCTGCCGGCCGGGCTGCACATCCCGGTCCCCGGAGAGACCAACCGCTTCGTCCTGGTCCTGCCACAGGACGACGGCCGGGTCTACGTCGGGCTCACCGACGAGCCTGTCGAAGGCGGCGTCCCCGACGTGCCGGAGGTCCCCGAGTCGGACGTCGGCTTCCTGCTCGACGTGCTGGCCTCCGCCCTCGACGTGCCCGTACGCCGCGAAGACGTGGCCGGTGCCTTCGCGGGCCTGCGTCCGCTGCTGGACACCACGCCGGCGAACGGATCCGCCTCGGCGCTCCGGACCGCGGACATCTCGCGTCGGCACGCGGTGCTCACCTCGCCGGACGGCGTGGTCACCGTGGTCGGCGGCAAGCTCACCACCTACCGGCGCATGGCCGAGGACGCCGTCGACACCGCCGTCGCCGCGCACCGGCTCGGCGCGGGGCCATCCCCCACGGCCTCCCTCCCGCTCGTCGGCGCCGCGTCACCGCGGACCCTCGCCGCGCTCCGCGCCCCGCACCGCCTGATCCGGTGCTACGGCACAGAGGCGCCGGCCGTCCTCGCCTTGGGCGCTCAGGACCCACGCCTGCGCGAACCCGTACTGGAGGGCCACCCCGTCACCCGCGCCGAACTCCTGTGGGCCGTACGCCAGGAGGGCGCCCTCGACGAGTCCGACCTCCTGGACCGCCGCACCCGAATCGGCCTCATCCCCTCCGACCGCACAACAGCGCTGAAGGCCGCCCACGAGGTCCTGGGCGAAACACTGGGCTCCCGGTGAACCGGTCGCGGCCGGAGGTCTCGGTGCCGCAGCGACCGGCCCGGCGGCCGGGACCGGCCCGGGTGAGTGGGGCGGAGCCGTGCGTCGGCGGGGTACACGATGTGGCCGCGGCAGCGGCCCGGCAGCCAGCCCGCACGCCGGGCCGCCGGCCCGCGCCCGCCCACACCAGAACCGCGCCCACCGGCGCGGGCGGCCCGCCCCATCGGCACCAGGGCCCGGAAGCGAGTGCCAAGGACGCCAGTCGGCGCCGGAACCACGCCCGCCGGCGCCAGGACCGGCAGAGTGGCACTGGGCGGCGGCCCGGCGGTCAGCCAGGCATCCCGCCCCAGCACCCGATGACCGCCGGGCCGCCGGCCCGCGCCCGCCCACACCAGAACCGCGCCCACCGGCGCGGGCGGCCCGCCCCATCGGCACCAGGGCCCCGCCTGTCGACCCTGGAACCGGAGGTCGGCGCAGGGAACGCCCGGCGACGCCGGAACCACGTGGGTCGGTTCCGGCGACGCCCTTCGATGCCAGGGCCACGCCCGTCAGCACCAAGACAACGCCCGCCAGGGGGCGGACCGGCCGGTCGGCGCCAGGGCCCGTCGGCGCCAGCGCCATGCCAGTCGGTGTCAGGGATACCCGGGGGCGAGGCCACGCCCCCGCCGTCAGCGAGGCCCTCGGTACCAGGGCGGGGCCCGTTGGCGCGGGCGGCACGCCCGTCGGAGCCGGGTGCCGGCAGGTCAGTGCCAGGGATGCCCTTCGGTGCGCGGGCCGTGCAGGTCGGCGTCGGGTGCGCGTCATCGGTGTCGGGTCCCTCGGGCCGACGCCGGGAGCGCGTGCCGGCTCAGGCCGCGAAAGCCGGGCCCGGTTCTTCGAGGCGGGCCAGGAGTTGGGGGTGGTGGAGGGTGGAGATCGGGGCGAGGAGGTCGGGGTGACGCAGTAGGGCCGCTGCCCGTCGGTCGCCCTCGTCGGGAGCGGTCAGGCGGCGGAACTCCGTGGGCGTGGGCGCCGGTTCGGTCCCCTCGGCGAGCGCGTCCACCGCGCGCCCGGCCAGTCCGGGGTCGGTGAGCAGGCAGGCGGCCCAGCTCAGCACGACCTCGTCCACCCAGGTGCGCCACGCGTGCGCCTCCGGGTCGTCGGTCTCGACGCCGTCCGCGCCGGCGATCCAGTCCAGGCGGGCCGACCCTCCGGGGCCGGCCATCATCACCAGCGCGGCGTCCATCGGCGTCGGGTAGCGCAGGCGGGCCGCGACCGTCACCGCCTGGCGTGCCTGCACTTCGCACAGGGCGGAGGCCAGCGCGCCGCCGGACGCCGGATAAGCGCTGGTCAGCCAGTGGGTGGTCGCTGCGATGAGTGGAGAGAGATCTTCGTGCACTGCCGGGCCGTTCGAGCCGTTCACGGACAAAAAGGACTGCGTGAAACGGTAGCCCGCGGCAGGAGCCGAGCCATATGACCCAGGCCGCCTCCGGGGCGTGGCTTCCGCCACATTCGCACGCCGCGATGAGCGGCGGTGCCCGCCCGGAAGGCGGCCAGCAGGCCGTTACCCGTCCGTACCGGTGCCGGTCAGGCCCCGGCGGGGAAGCGTTCCCAGACCCGGTGGGCACCCAGGAGGGAGGTGATCTCCTCCAGCGTGGCGGTGCCGCTCGCGCCGAGGATCACGCCGGGCGCGTCGACGGGCACACCGGCCGCCTCGAGCGCGGCCTCGGCGCCCTTCCACGCGCCGATCGCCTTGCCGTGCCGGAAGGCCTCGAACAGCAGCAGGCCGACCCGCGGGTCGTGGGTCGCCTGCTGGGGGGGCGGTCAGACCGACCTTGGCGTCGCGGGCGCCGTAGGCGTCGGCGCCCAGACCCGGCGGGCCGGCCAGCAGGACCGCGTCGAACTCCACGGACCGCGCGGTGGCGTAGGTGCGCTGGACGGTCAGCGCACCGTCGCCGTTGCCGAGTTTCCCGCCGGACGGCGCGATGACGAGGGGAACCATGCCCCCGGCGAGCACCGCGTCGCGCACGGCCCGTACACCGTCCAGGTCGCCGTCCGGTCCGGCGACGATGCCGATGACCCGCCCGTCCGTGGGCCAGGTGCGCCCGACCTGGGACAGTGCCGGGCTGGGCTCGACGCCGGCCAGGGCCACGGTGGGCCGGGGCGCCGGCAGACCGAGGCCTGCCGCGACCTGGGCACACAGTTCGGGGTCGATGTTGGCCAGTACCTGAAGACCCCGTTCCTTGACGGTCTGCTCGTAGCACTTGCCGAGTTCGAAGGTGTAGGCACCGATGATGTGTTCGCGCTCCACCGGGCTCATGCTGAGCCAGAACCGGCGCGGCTGGCTGAAGTGGTCCGCGAACGTCTCGGGCGCCTCACGGACCTTCTTCGCCTCCGGGACCCGTACGGGCGCCTCGATGTACGCCCCCGTGTCCGCGCCCGCGGTGAACGGGCAACCGCCGTCGAGGGAGTTGGGGCGGTAGGGCGCGACGCCCTGGTGCACGGCCGTCTGGTGGAAGCTGTCGCGCAGCATGTCGTTGACCGGCGCGTGCGTGCGGTTGACCGGGATCTGCCCGAAGTTGGGGCCGCCCAGGCGGGTGATCTGGGTGTCCAGATACGAGAAGAGGCGCCCGGCGAGCAGCGGGTCGTCGGTGATGTCGATACCGGGGACGAGGTGGCCGGGGTGGAAGGCCACCTGCTCGGTCTCGGCGAAGAAGTTCGACGGGTTCCGGTCGAGGGTGAGGAGGCCGACGGGCTGCACGGGGGCGAGTTCCTCGGGGACGATGTTCGTCGGGTCCAGCAGGTCGATGCCCTCGAAGGTCTGCTCCGGGTTGTCGGGGAAGGTCTGGATCCCCAGCTCCCACTGGGGGTACGCACCCGCCTCGATGGCGTCGGCGAGGTCCCGGCGGTGGAAGTCCGGGTCGACGCCGCTCACGATCTGCGCCTCCTCCCACACCAGGGAGTGCACGCCCAGCTTCGGCTTCCAGTGCCACTTCACCAGGGTCGTGCGGCCCTCGGCGTCGACCAGGCGGAAGGTGTGGATGCCGAAGCCCTCCATCGTCCGGAACGAGCGCGGGATGCCCCGGTCGGACATGTTCCACAGGGTGTGGTGGGTGGCCTCGGTGTGCAGGGTGACGAAGTCCCAGAAGGTGTCGTGGGCGCTCTGCGCCTGCGGTATCTCCCGGTCCGGGTGGGGCTTGCCCGCGTGGATGACGTCGGGGAACTTGATGGCGTCCTGGATGAAGAACACCGGGATGTTGTTGCCGACCAGGTCGAAGACGCCCTCGCTGGTGTAGAACTTGGTCGCGAATCCACGGGTGTCGCGCACGGTGTCGGCCGAGCCCCGGGAGCCGAGCACCGTGGAGAACCGTACGAACACCGGGGTTTCGACGTTCTTGGCCAGGAACGCGGCCCTGGTCACCGAGGCGGCCGTGCCGTAGCTCTTGAAGGTGCCGTGCGCCGCCGCGCCGCGGGCGTGGACCACACGCTCGGGGATGCGCTCATGGTCGAAGTGCATGACCTTCTCGCGCAGGTGGTGGTCCTGAAGCAGTACGGGACCGCGCGGCCCGGCCTTGAGCGAGTGATCGGTGTCGTACAGCCGGGTGCCCTGGGCGGTGGTCAGGTAACTGCCGGCCTGCGCCATCCGCGCCTGGTCCGCGCCCGTCGGCTGCCCGGTGGGCGAGAAGGTGTCCGGGCCGGTCTGGTCCGGCTTCGGCGGCAGCGGCCCCCGCGGATCCGTCGGCTCGGCGAGGGACGGCGACTCGGCACCGGGCTTCCCCGGAATGCCCTCCTCCGGTCCCGCGCCGTCGCCGTGCAGGGCGCCGGTCACCTTCCGGGCTGCCTGTTTGATGGGGTTGGCCTTGTTCATGCGTACGTTCCTCCGCTCGTCGGCCGTTGCGCTGTGCGCCGCGGCCGCGTGCTGTCCGGGTACTGGTGGTCGCCCGCCGTGGGTCGCCGCCGAGCGCGTGCCGCCCGCGCCGTGGGCACCGCGGGCGGTGCGCGGGGTCGGCGGGCGTGGGCTCGCACCGGCGAGTCAAGTGAACAAAGCGCCCGGAACGGGCATCGGTCCTGTCAATCTCTCACGGCCCGGGGACCGGCGCATGGGCATGCAACGACGGGGAGCCCCGCCGGCCGCCCCGGCCACGTACCCGGGCGAGGCCACTCAAGGCCTCCGGGCCGCAACCGGTTACAGTGACGCGCCGGCGAGGAGGGGAGAGAGCGGTGCGGGTCCGGGCGGGGACGGCATGGCGGGGTTCGGCCATCCCGGTGGTGCTGCTGCTGAGCGGGGCGCTGACGGCGTGTTCGGGCGCGTCACGGGAGGGCGCGTCCGCCGTGCGAACGGCGGCCGCGACGGACGCAACAGGCACAGCGGTCCGCAGCGGGGGCACGATCGGCGCCCGGGGTTCGGTGTGCGAGCTTCCCGTCACCTTCGACATCGCCGAGCGCTGGAAGGCCGAGGCGGTGGATCCGGCGGCCGGCGACTCCGCCGCCGGCAAGGAGGTCGCGGACGCGCTGCTGCGCCAGGGCCCGGTGACCGCCGTGTGCGAGGTCGACGCCAGGCCCGCGGGGAACATCGGCTTCCTGCGCGTGTTCACCGGCTCCCCGGGCGCGGGGGACGCGAGCACGGTGCTGCGGGCCTTCGTGGCCGCCGAGGACGGCGTGAGCGAGGAGACGTACCACTCGTTCACGACGGGCGGGCTCGAAGGCGTCGAAGTCGAGTACCTGCGCACCGGCGAGATCCTGGACGGGCCGAAGAAGGAACGCGCCCTGGCCGTCGGCACCGCCCGGGGCCCGGTCGTCCTGCACCTCGGCGGCATGGACACCGAGGAACACGAACAGATGTTCCCCGCCTACGAACTCGCCAGGAGGACCCTGCGCAGCGCCTGAGCGGCTTCCGGAGGGGACCCGTACTCTGGGGGCCGTGCACATCTGTTTCGTCTGCAGCGGGAACATCTGCCGGTCGCCGTCCGCGGCGCTGGTGTTCGCCGAGCGGTTGCGCCGGGCGGGGCTCACGGACGCGGTCCGGGTCAGCAGCGCCGGCATCGGCCCGTGGCACGTCGGGGAGGCCATCGACGAGCGGGCCGGTGAGGTGCTGGCCCGGCACGGCTACCCGATCCGGCACGTCGCCGCACAGGTCGGCGCCGAGCACCTGGACGCCGACCTGCTCCTGGCCATGGACCGCGGTCACGAGAAGGCGCTGCGCCGGCTCGTCGACGACCCGTCCCGGGTGCGGCTGCTGCGCTCCTTCGACCCGCACGCGGTCGGCGACCTGGACGTGCCCGACCCGTACTACGGCGGCCCGGAGGGGTTCGAGGAGGTGCTGGTCATGGTCGAGGCCGCGACCCCGGGCCTGCTCGACTGGGTGAGCGAGCGCCTGCCCGCGTGACCGGCCGTCCGCCGGCCGGCTCCTGCTCCGGCTCGGATCCCGCTGCCGCGGCCGCCCGGCTGACCGGGCGTGCGGCGACCGGCCGGCGACCGTCGGCGGCGAACCCCACCGAGGTGACCCTCGACGACGGCGGCGTGGTCGTGGTCAAGCGCGGTGAGAATCCGCAGGCGGTACGCGCCGAGGCCGCTGGGCTGCGCTGGCTCGCCGAGGCGCGCGCGGTGCGCGTCCCCGCCGTGCACGGCCACGACCACCGCTGGCTGGTCACCGACCGGGTTCCATCCGGCCGGCCCGGTCCGGGGGCGGCGGTGCGGTTCGGCCGTGACCTGGCCGCCCTGCACGCCGCCGGGGCGCCCGCGTTCGGTGCCGCTCCGCCCGGCGGACCGCGGGAGGCGTACATCGGGCTCGCGCCGATGCTCAACGTTCCCGGCACCGACTGGCCGCGCTGGTACGCCGAGCACCGGGTGCTCCCCTATCTGCGCCGCGCGGTCGACGCCGGCACCCTGCGCCCCGCCGAGGCGGCCGTGATCGAACGCGTACTGGAACGGCTGCCCGAGCTGGCCGGCCCCGCCGAACCGCCCGCGCGACTCCACGGCGACCTGTGGAACGGAAACGTGCTGTGGGGCGCGGACGGCGAGGTCTGGCTGATCGACCCTGCCGCGCACGGCGGGCACCGGGAGACCGATCTGGCGATGCTTCAGCTGTTCGGCTGCCCGCACCTGGACCGCGTACTGGACGGATACCAACAGGTCGCGCCGCTCTCCGACGGCTGGGCCGGCCGTGTCGGGCTGCACCAGCTCTTCCCGCTGCTGGTGCACACGGTGCTCTTCGGACGCGGTTACGCCGAACAGGCGGTCGCCGCGGCCCGCGGCGCCGGCCGGTGACTCTACGCGTCGCCCTCCACGGCGCCCTCCACCAGCCGGGCGAGGTTGTCCAGGGCCATGCGCGTCCCCAGTTCGTTGTCGGCGCGCGGCAGCTCGTCGGGGATGCCCTCGTGCACGATCATGACCTCCGTCCCGCCGTCCACCTCGGCCAGTGACGTGGTCATCGTCATCGTGCCGTGCAGGGCGTCCTCGTCGGTCTCGAACGCGAGCACCTCGACCACCAGCTGATCGGGCACGAGCCGGGCGAAGTGCCCCCGGTAGGTGTCCGTGCGGCCACCCGACTTCCCCTGGGCCCCCGGCTCGTCGTAGGAGAGGGACACCCGGAACGTGCCGCCCTCACGGGCGTCGAACGCGTGGACGTGAGCGGTCATGCCGTCGGGGACGCGCCATCTCGCCACCGCGTCCGGGTCGGTGAGGGCCCGGTAGACGGCGGCGGGAGACGCCTGCACCCGCCGTGAGACCCGTGTGGCATACATGGCAGCAACATACACACGCGGCGCCCGGATCCGGGGCCGACCGGCGAGGCACGGCGCCTCACGATTGTCGCGGTTCTGTCACCAAGTGGCCCTGGAGTCCCAGGGGTTGCTCTGGCGCTTTTCCCGCGTGCTAAGAAATACGCCGTCACAGTGGCGCGGAGCGTCCCACGGGGGCGCCGTACGCCATGTCGGTCCGGTCCGTGAGGGCCGTAGGGGGAAGGTGTCACCGTAGTGAACCGTACGCGCACGACCGTCGCGGCGCTGGCCGCGGCCGCAGTCGTCACCGCCGCTCAGCTGGGCTTCGCCGGGGCCGCTTCCGCGGCGACCGCCGCACCGCAGAGCTCCGCCTGCCCGATCAACATCGTCTACCCGTCCCGTTTCTACGTGGACCGCAACGGGTGGGTGACGAACGGCGGCCTGTACTTCGGCATCAAGAGCAAGACCACGAAGAAGTTCAAGAACGTCACTTTCACGGTCACCAACGTCAAGAACATCCGCTTCGGCTCGGCGACGCCGAAGGGCGGCAAGATCAGCCGCAAGACCTCGCAGACCGTGGCGGTCCGCACCACGACCTTCAAGGGGAAGGCGAGCCTCGGCTTCAAGGTCCGGACGCACCTGCTGAACACCAGGAGCTACAAGGTGAAGTTCACCCTGCACGGCTCCGGCTGGAACTGCGCCGTCAACCAGGGCACCTGGGGCGCCTGACCCCGCGGGCACCAAACGGCCGGCAGCCGTCTCGGTCCCGAACCACCCGGCATGACGATGCCCCGGCCCGCGCGGCCGGGGCATCGGCGTGCGGGGCCCGGGCGTGGACGTGCGCGGACCATGATCGGTCTCGCCCGGGTAGGCAGGTGGCCGCGGGGGTACGCTGCGAGTACCGGCGGTCGCGGGCGATGCCATGTGCGTACCGGTGGGCGCGACTGGGAGAAGGGCGGGTGCGGATGGACTGGCGTGAGTTCGCCGAACAGATGGCCCAGCTCGCCCGGCGTCTGCTGGCCCAGGACTCCCCTCAGGAGACGCTCGACGAGATCGTCCGGGCGGCCGTCGAGCTGATCGACGGGTGCGAGGCCTCCGGGATCCTGGCCGTGCGCAAGGGGCGTGCCGTGACCCTGGCCGCCAATGGGGACATGGTCATGGAGTCCGATCGGTTGCAGGGCGAGATGGACGAGGGCCCCTGCTTCGACGCGGCCCGCCGCGTCGACGGGGACCGGCTCTTCCGCATCGCCGACCTCACACGGCCGCAGCCGGCGTGGCCGCGGTACGCGCCGGCCGCCCGCGACCTGGGCATCGGCAGCATGATGGGGTTCCTGCTGTACACCCAGGACCAGGACTTCGGGGCGCTGAACCTCTACTCCAGCCGTCCCGGCTCCTTCACCGCGGACAGCGAGACCGCGGGCTGGCTGCTCGCCTCGCACGCCGCCGTCGCCGTGGCGGGTGCCAGAACCGTCGACCAGCTCGAACACGCGTTGGAGACCCGACACGCCATCGGGGAGGCCATGGGCATCCTGCGGGAGCGCCACGGCCTGAGCGAGGAGGACGCCTTCGCCGTCCTGCGCCGCATCTCCCAGCACCACAACATCAAGATCCGCGACGTGGCCCGGACCATCCGCACCGACGCCCGCAAACAGGGCTGACACGGTCCGGGCGAGCCAGGACATGCCCTGGGCCGGACGTTCCCACGGAGCCGTCCGCGCGGCCGTCCCGTGCCCGCCCGCGTGACCCGAGAGGTGACTGCCTCTCGCCTCATGGGGCGTGGCAGTGTAGACATGGCTCATGGTCCGACTCCCGGGTCGTACCGGCTCCCGGTCGGCCCGCCGTCCCAGCGGACGGCGTCTCGAGCTCGCGTCCGGCCCGGCCCGTCGGGCGCGCGAGCGGGCCGGGCATGACCGATCGGGCCGGAGCAGACCGTCCGGGATGCGCTCGGCGCTCGGCGGGCGCAGCGTCGCCGGCCAGGTGTTCCTGCTCCAGGTCGCCATCGTGGTGCTGCTGGTCGCGGCGGCCGTGGTGGCGCTGGTGCTTCAGGTGCGGCACGACAGCGACCAGGAGGCCCGAGACCGTTCCCTCGCCGTCGCCGAGACGTTCGCCGACGCGCCGGGCACCCGGGACGCGCTCGCCGCCCCGGACCCGGCAGCGGTGCTGCAAGCGCGGGCGGAGGCGGCCCGCAAGGAGGCGCACGTCGACTTCATCGTCGTGATGAACACCAAGGGGATCCGCTACACCCACCCCAAGCCGGACCGCGTCGGCGAGAAGTTCGTCGGCACCCTCCAGCCCGCGCTGGCGGGCGGCACGGTCGTCGAAGAGGTCGAGGGGACCCTCGGGCCGCTGGTGCAGGCCGTCGTGCCGATCCAGACGCCGGCCGGCAAGGTGGTGGGACTGGTGTCGGCCGGCATCACCACCAGGAACGTCGGCGGTCTGGCGGACCGGCAGCTGCCGGTCGTCGTGGGCGCCGCGGCCGTGGCCCTGGCCCTGGCCACGGCGGGGACGGCGCTGGTCACCCGGCGGCTGCTGCGCCAGACCCACGGGCTCGGCCCCCAGGAGATGACCCGGATGTACGAGCACCACGACGCGGTGCTGCACTCCGTCCGGGAAGGCGTGATCATAGTCGGCGACGACGGGAAGCTGCTGCTGGCCAACGACGAGGCGCACCGCCTGCTCGGCCTGCCCGAGGACGCCGAGCGCCGGCACGTGCTCGACCTCGGGCTCGACCCCGAGACCGCCGGCCTGCTGGCCTCCGGCCGGATCGCCACCGACGAGGTGCATCTGGTCGGCGACCGGCTGCTGGCGATCAACCAGCGGCCCACGGACATGGCGGGCGGTCCGTCCGGCAGTGTGGCCACGCTGCGCGACTCCACGGAGCTGCGCGCCCTGTCCGGCAGGGCGGAGAAGGCGCGGGAGCGCCTCAGCCTGCTCTACGACGCCGGAGTGGGCGTCGGCACGACCCTGGACGTGACCCGGACCGCCGAGGAACTCGTCCAGGTCGCCGTTCCCCGCTTCGCGGACTTCGCCACCGTGGACCTGTACGACGCCGTGCCGGCCGGCGAGGACCCGGATCCGGCAGCCGCCCTGCGCCGCACGTCCTTCGCCGGGATCCGCGAGAACACGCCGCTCCACCCGCCGGGCCGGGAGATCCGCTTCGTCCCCTCCACCCCGCAGGCGCTCAGCCTCAAGACCCGCCGGCCGGTCCTCGAGCCCCGTCTGGAGGCGGCCCCGGGCTGGCAGGCCCAGGACTCCGAGCGCACCGCGCGGGTGCTGGCGTTCGGCATCCACTCCCTGATCACCGTGCCCGTGCGGGCGGGCAACGTGCTGCTGGGCCTGGTCAGCTTCTGGCGGTCGGAGAAGGACGAGCCTTTCGACACCGAGGAGCTGGCCCTCGCCGAGGAACTGGTCGCCCGGGCCGCCGTCTCCATCGACAACGCCCGCCGCTACACCCGCGAGCACGGGCTGGCGGTCACCCTTCAGCGCAGCCTGCTGCCGCGCAGCCTGCCCCAGCAGAACGCGCTGGACATCGCCCACCGCTATCTGCCCGCGCGGGCGGGCGTGGGCGGGGACTGGTTCGACGTGCTGCCGCTGTCCGGGGCGCGGGTCGCGCTGGTCGTCGGCGACGTGGTCGGCCACGGACTGCACGCCGCGGCCACGATGGGGCGGCTGCGGACCGCGGTCAGCAACTTCTCCGCCCTGGACCTGCCGCCCGAGGAACTGCTCGGGCTGCTGGACGAGCTGGTCTGCCGCATCGACCAGGACGAGACGGCCGACAGTGCGGGTGCGCCCATCACCGGCGCGACCTGCCTGTACGCGGTCTACGATCCGGTCTCGCGCCGGTGCGCGGTCGCCCGCGCCGGCCATCCGCCGCCCGCCGTGGTCGGGCCCGACGGGGACGTGACGTTCCCCGACGTGCCCGCCGGTCCCCCGCTCGGGCTGGGCGGGCTGCCGTTCGAGACGGCGGAGCTGGAGCTGGCGGAGGGCAGCCGGCTGGTTCTGTACACCGACGGACTCGTGATGGACCGGGAGCGGGACATCGACACGGGGCTGGCGGAGCTGCGCACGGCTCTCGCCTCCGCCGGCGAGTCACCGGAGGACACGTGCCGGGCCGTCCTGGACGTCCGGCCCTCCCGGCCGGTGGACGACATCGCGCTGCTCGTGGCCCGCACCCGGGCCCTGGGGCCCGGGCAGGTCGCCGAGTGGGACGTGCCCGGGGAGGCGGCGGCCGTCGGGGACGTGCGCGCGGCGGTGAGCCGGCGGCTGGCGGAGTGGGGGCTGGAGGAACTGACGTTCACCACCGAGCTGATCCTCAGCGAGCTGGTCACCAACGCGATCCGTTACGGCGCCGAGCCCATCCGTGTCCGGGTGCTGCGTGACCGCGCCCTGATCTGCGAGGTCTTCGACAGCAGCAGCACCTCCCCGCACCTGCGCTACGCGGCCAGCACGGACGAGGGGGGCCGGGGGCTGTTCCTCGTCGCGCAGCTCGCCGAGCGGTGGGGCACCCGCTACACGCCCACCGGCAAGGCCATCTGGGCCGAGCAGCCGCTGCCCTGAGCCGCTGCCCCGCAGTCGAGTCACTTGGAGCCCCTTTGGTGCACGACACCCCCGACACGACCGCGCCGGCCGGCACGGCCCGCCGCAGCGTCCTCGCCCTGATCGGCGCCTCGCTCGTCGCCGTACCCCTCCTCGGCGCCCGGCGCGTCGCCGTGGCCCCGGCGGCGGGCCTGGACGACCCGGCGAAGAAGGAGATCGCCATGAAACTGGTGTCGAGCGCGGAGAACTCCACGCTCGACTGGAAGGCCCAGTACGCGTACATCGAGGACCTCGGCGACGGACGCGGCTACACGGCCGGCATCGTCGGCTTCTGCTCCGGCACCGGCGACATGCTCGGCCTGGTGCGGCTCTACACCGACCGCAGGCCGCACAACGTACTGGCCGAGTACCTCCCGGCGCTGCGCCGCGCCGACGGCACCGACTCGCACCGGGGGCTGGACCCCGGCTTCCCCGAGGCCTGGCGCAGGGCGGCGCGGGACACCGCCTTCCAGCAAGCCCAGAACGACGAACGCGACCGCGTCTACTTCGACCCCGCCGTCGCGCGGGGCAAGGCGGACGGGCTGCGCGCCCTCGGCCAGTTCGCCTACTACGACGCGATCGTCATGCACGGCGGCGGTGGCCTGACCGGCTTCCGCAGTATCCGCGATCGGGCCTTGCGCAGGGCCGCGCCGCCGGCCCGGGGCGGCGACGAGGTGACGTATCTGAACGCGTTCCTCGACGCACGCGTGTGGGCCATGCGGCAGGAGGCGGCCCACCGCGAGACCAGCAGGGTCGACACCGGGCAACGGGTCCTCCTGCGCCAGGGCAACCTCGGCCTGGAGCCGCCGCTGGACTGGAAGGTCTACGGGGACGGTTACCACATCGGCTGACGCCACGGAGCGGACCGGGACCCGCGTTCGGCGTCAGCCCAGGGCACGGTCGAGGTTGTAGGCCGCGCTGATCAGGGACAGGTGCGTGAAGGCCTGGGGGAAGTTGCCCTGCTGCTCACCGGTGGGGCCGACCTCCTCGGCGTACAGGCCCAGGTGGTTGGCGTAAGTGAGCATCTTCTCGAACGCGAGGCGGGCCTCGTCGAGGCGGCCGGCCCGGGTGAGGGCCTCGACGTACCAGAACGAGCAGATGGAGAACGTGCCCTCGTCGCCGCGCAGCCCGTCGGGGCTGGCCTGCGGGTCGTACCGGTAGACGAGCGAGTCGGAGACCAGGTCCTCGGTCAGCGCGTCGAGGGTGGACAGCCACTTGGGGTCGGTGGGCGCGATGAACTTCGCCAGCGGCATCATCAGCACGGCGGCGTCCAGTACGTCGCCGTCCTCGTACTGGACGAAGGCCTGCCGCTCGGCGGACCAGCCGCGGTCCATGATGCGGCGGTAGATGGCGTCCCGGCTCTGCCGCCAGCGTGGCAGGTCGGCGGGCAGGCCGCGGCGGTTGGCCAGCCGCATGGCGCGTTCGACGGCCACCCAGCACATCAGGCGCGAGTACAGGAAGTTCCTCCTGCCGCCGCGGGTCTCCCACACCCCCTCGTCGGGCTGGTCCCAGTGCTCGCACACCCATTCCACCAGCGCGGACACGTCGTCCCACTGGGCGCTGGAGATCGGCTGGGCCCACTTGTCGAAGAGGTAGATCGAGTCGATCAGGGCGCCGTAGATGTCGAGCTGGAGCTGGTCGGCGGCGGCGTTGCCGACCCGTACCGGCGCGGAGCCCTGGTGTCCCTCCAGGTGGCCGAGTTCGCGTTCGGGCAGCTCGGTGCGGCCGTCGATGCCGTACATGATCTGCAGTGGGCCCGTCGCCTTGCCGTCGCCGGGGCTGATGTGCCGGGTCAGGAAGCGCATGAACGCCTCGGCCTCGCCGGCGAAGCCGAGCCGCAGCAGCGCGTAGACGGCGAACGCGGCGTCGCGCACCCAGACGTAGCGGTAGTCCCAGTTGCGCTCACCGCCGACCCGCTCGGGCAGGCTCGTGGTGGGCGCGGCGACGATGGCGCCGGTCGGGGCGTAGGTGAGCAGTTTCAGGGTGAGGGCGGAGCGGTGGACCATCTCCCGCCAGCGGCCGCGGTAGCGGGACTGCGCGAGCCAGCGGCGCCAGTAGGCGACCGTGGCGCAGAACTGCTCCTCGGCCTCGGCGTGGGCGCACCGCCGTGGGGCCACCTCGCCGCCGACCTGGTCCAGCGCGAAGACGGCCGACTCGCCCTCGGCGAGCTTGAAGTCCGCCCGCAGGTCCGTGCCGTCGCTCTCCAGGGGCACGGTGGACGTCAGGGCGAGGGACAGGGTCGCCGACTCGAACAGGGCCGTGCAGCCCTCCATCCGGACCGTGTGCGGGTCGGCGCCGTAGTTGAAGCGGGGAGCCACCCGGGCCCGGAACGGCAGGGTGCCGCGCACGCACAGCACGCGCCGGATGAGCCGGTGCCGTTCGGTCTCGGCGGTCTCCCGCCGGTCTCCGGTCACCGGCATGAAGTCCTGCACCTCGCCGACGCCGTCCTCGGTGAAGAACCGGGTGATCAGCACGTTGGTGTCGGGGAAGTAGAACTGCTTGGTGCGCGCCGCCTCGGCGGCGGCGAGCTCGAAGCGGCCGCCGCGCTCGGCGTCCAGGATCGAGGCGAAGACGCTCGGGGCGTCGAAGGCGGGGCAGCAGTACCAGTCGATCGTGCCGTCGGTGCCGACGAGGGCGACACTGCGCAGGTCGCCGATCAGGCCGTGGTCGGCGATCGGAACGTAGCAGGGTGTGCCCGTCTCGGGCCCTCGGCTTCGGGTGTCGGCCATCGCGGCTGCCTCCTGTCCCCTCGCTGTCCCCCCTCGCGCGGACCGGTACTCGCGGCTGTTGCGGTTCCTCCAGCTTAGGAGCGGCCTTCCGGATGCAGGGTGCCGTCCGACCGGCAATCGTGGGAGGAGGTCCCGCTTCCCGCAGCACGAGGGCCGTACTCCGGACCCGGGCGGGGACCCAGCCGGACCCTAGGAGGTCACATGTCGACGTCACAACCCGATGCATCCCGCGAGTCCGGGGAGCGTTGCACCCCGGACGATGTCCTCCACGCCCGTACCGGCACCGACGTCTCGCCCGAGGACGTGGTGCTGGCCGCGGGCCGCGACATCACCCCGCGCAACCTGGAGTGGGCCAGGCGCAAGATCGAGACGGAGGGACCGGCCGCCCTGGACAAGCTGCTGCCCTAGGGTCTTTCGTTCTTCGGATCGGATCCGGCCTGATCCGATCCGAACGAGAGGCCCCAGGTCCTCCGGGCCGTGTGCGAAAGGGGCCGGAGCCCTGCCGTTCCGGTCCCTTTCGCTCGGTGCCGTCGCTCTGCGAGACTCCGGGGCGTGCCCGACTTCGACATGATCGTCATAGGATCCGGACCGGGTGGTCAGAAGGCCGCCATCGCCGCGGCCAAGCTGGGCCGCCGGGTCGCTGTCGTCGACAGCCCCGAGATGGTCGGCGGGGTCTCGATCCACACCGGAACCATTCCCTCCAAGACCCTGCGCGAGGCGGTGCTCTACCTCACCGGGCTCACCCAGCGCGATCTGTACGGTCAGAGCTACCGGCTGAAGGAGGACATCACCGTCGCCGACCTGACCGCACGCACCCGGCACGTGGTGGGCCTCGAGGTCGACGTCATCCGCAGCCAGCTCTCCCGCAACCATGTGTCCCTGCTCGCCGGGACCGGCCGCTTCGTCGACGGGCACACCGTCGCGCTGCGCGAAGTGACCGGCGAGGAAAGGCTGTTGGCCGCCGAACACATCGTCATCGCGACCGGTACGCGGCCGGCCCGGCCGGACAGCGTGGAGTTCGACGGGCGCACCATCATGGACTCCGACAACGTGCTCACGCTGGAGCGGGTGCCGCGGTCGATGGTCATCGTCGGCGCCGGGGTGATCGGGATGGAGTACGCCTCCATGTTCGCCGCGCTGGGCAGCAGGGTGACCGTCGTCGAACGGCGTCCGGGCATGCTCGACATGTGCGACGTCGAGATCGTGGAGTCGCTCCGCTACCACCTGCGGGACCTCGCCGTCACCTTCCGCTTCGGGGAGACGGTGGCCGCGGTGGAGCGGCACGAGAACGGCACGCTCACCGTGCTGGAGAGCGGCAAGAAGATACCGGCCGACGCGGTGATGTACTCGGCGGGCCGGCAGGGCCTCACCGACGGACTGGACCTGGGGAAGGCCGGGTTGAGCGCCGACGCGCGCGGCCGGATCACGGTCGACGAGCACTACCGCACGCAGGTGCCGCACATCTACGCGGTCGGCGACGTGATCGGCTTTCCCGCGCTCGCGGCGACCTCGATGGAACAGGGGCGGGCGGCGGCGTACCACGCCTGCGGGGAGCCGGTCGGCAGGATGCACGGCCTTCAGCCGATCGGCATCTACACGATCCCGGAGATCAGCTTCGTCGGGCGGACCGAGGACCGGCTCGCCGAGGACCGGGTGCCCTTCGAGGTGGGCGTCTCCCGCTACCGGGAGCTGGCCCGCGGGCAGATCATCGGCGACTCGCACGGCTTGCTGAAGCTGCTGGTCTCGCCGGAGGACCGCACGCTGCTCGGGGTGCACTGCTTCGGCGCGGGGGCCACCGAGCTCATCCACATCGGGCAGACGGTGATGGGCTGCGGCGGCACCGTGGACTATCTGGTCGACGCGGTGTTCAACTACCCGACGCTCGCGGAGTCCTACAAGGTGGCCGCACTGGACGCGACGAACAAGCTGCGGCAGATCGACCGGATCGGGGGCTGACCCCGGGGCCCGGATCAGGGCTCAGTGCCCTCGTCCGGGAGGGTGTCGTCGTCGACGATGTGCACGGCGGCCTCCTCGGCGCCGGCGGCTCCCGCGTCGACTCCCTTGTCGGCGGCGATCTCCTCCTTGGTGGTGTCGGTGTGGGCGCCCTCGTCCGGGGCGACGAGCCGGCCGGCGCGGTCCCCGCCCGCCTCGGGGTCGACCGGTTCGCCCTCGCCGCCGGGCAGGTCGCCCACGTCGTCGCTCTCCGGCCCGCCCTCTTCGGGCTGTTCCTGGGCCAGCCGCTGGTCGAGGCTCTCGCCCTCGTGCTGTTCGGCGGCCGTCGTGCCGTACTTGGTGACGCCCAGCGGCTTCTCCGGCGGGGAGTAGCCCTCGTCGAGGATGTCGTCGTAGGTCCGCTCACCCACCGCGTTCTCCATGTCCAGCGGCGCGGCGTCTTCCTGTTCCTCGTTGTCGCCGGTGGGCTGGTAGGCGTCGTCTGCCATCGGATCGGTGCTCACGGGTTCCTCCCTGGCGGACTCTCTGCGTGTCGCGATCCGCGTTTCCCGCGGGGTCCGTCCCAATCACTCCGGCGGTCCGGAGGGAAGTCCCGCGTCCGTCAGGCGGACAGCAGTCCGCGGCCGAGCCAGTCGGAGGAGTCGCGGACGCCGGGCAGGACGAAGAAGTAGCCGCCGCCGGTCGGGGAGATGTAGTCGACGAGGGGTTCGTCGATCAGCCGGGTCTGGGTGACCTCGAACTGGCGGACGACGTCCTGCTGGTAGCAGCAGAAGACCAGGCCCATGTCGAGGTTGCCGACGTTGTCGACGCCGCGGTCGTAGTTGTATCCGCGGCGCAGGATGCGGGAGGCGTCGGTGGCGGCGGTGCGCGGGTTGGCCAGCCGGATGTGGGAGTCCAGCGGGATCGCCGTGCCCCTGGGGTCCTTGGCGTAGTGCGGGACGTCGGTCTCCTTGGCACCGTCCAGCGGGGCGCCGGTGTCCTTGCGGCGGCCGAACATCTTCTCCTGCTCGGTCAGCGACACCCGGTCCCAGAACTCCACCAGCATGCGGATGATCCGGATCACCTGGTAGCTGCCGCCGGCCGCCCAGGCCGGCTCGCCCTGCCCGTCGCCCACCCAGACCAGGCGGTTCATCTCCCGGGCGGAGGCGACGTCCGGGTTGGCGATGCCGTCCTTGAAGCCGAGCAGGTTGCGCTGGGTGCCGGTCGGGCGCGGGCCGCTCTGGAAGCCGTCGACGCGCCACTTGATCTGCAGGGCGCCCCGGGTGTGCCGGGCGATGTCGCGCAGTGCGTGCAGCACCGTGTCCTGGCGGTCGCCACAGATCTGCAGGGACAGGTCGCCGTGACACTCGGCGGGGCTCAGGTTGTCGTTGGGGAAGGTCCGCATGAGGGTGAGCCGGCGCGGTATCGCCTTGGCCAGTCCGTAGCGGTCGTCGAAGAGGGAGGCACCGACGCCGACGGTGACGGTGAGGGAGCCGGCGGGGATGTCGGGGCCGAGGATGCCGTTGTCGGAGGGCGGGGCGCCGACGCCCAGGTCGGTGGGGGTGCCGCCGGCGGTGAGGAAGCGGGCCCGTTCGGTGATGGTCCGCAGCAGTCCGGCGAGTTCCTTGCGGTTCTCGGCGATGACGTCGAAGGAGACGAAGGCGGCGGCCGCGGGGGCGGGCGTGAGGACACCCGCCTGGTGGACGCCGTGGAAGGGGACCTTCGCCGCGTCGGCGGTGTCCGCGGCCTGCGCCTGGGCGGCGCCGCTCTGGGCGAGGGTGAAGCCGCCGCCGGCCAGGACCGCGCCGGCGGCACCGGCGCCCAGCGCCGTCTTGACGAAGGTGCGGCGCCCATGGCCGACGGGGCAGCCGCCCCGGGATGCGGACGTTTCGGCGGACGGCATGGAGCGGTTCCCTTCGGTGCGTATGGTCTCGGGCGTCTCGGCGCACGGTGCGGTCATCAGGCGGACTTCCGGATCTCCAGCAGGTCCGGTACGGGGGCGAGGTCCTCCAGGAGCTGTCCGGTGGCCCCGTCGAGACGGGCCCGGGTGATCGCGTCGAGCCGGTTCACGGGGGTCCAGGCGTTGCCGTGGTGGGCCGCGTCGAGCAGCCGCCGCAGCCGTGCGGTGTCCGCGTCAATGGTGGGCAGCAGGTGCGGGGCGCGGGAGGTGAGCAGCGGCTTGAGCACGGTGAGCAGTTCGCGGGTGCCGGCGAGGTTGGCGTCGGCCGTGGCCAGCTCGGTGCCGCTGCCCTGGTCGGCCTGGCCGGTGAGTTCGAACTGGAGGGTGTTCTCAAGGATCTCGTGGGCGCGCAGCGGCAGGTCGCCCGGGGCGAACGCCTGCCTGGGGAAGGCCTTGCGCAGGCCGGCGGCGTCGTCGGCGAGCTGCTGGGCGGGGGCCCTCAGCCGGTCCGCGCCCTGGCCGTGCCACAGGCCGTACTCGATGCGGTGGAAGCCGGTGAAGTCCTTGTCGTCCACTCCGCCGGGCAGCCCGTCGGGCCGACCGTTGATCTTCTTGTCGAAGTCCTCGAAGGTGCCGTAGGCGGCACCGAGGGAGGAGTAGGTGCGGTGGGCTGTCAGCCAGTCGGTGCGAGCCGCGTCGAGGTCGCCGCCCTGGATGTCGGCGTTCAGCCTGCCGGTCTGGGCGACGAGCGTGGCCAGCCCCCGGTCGACGTACCGCTTGTACTCCTCGAGCGGAGTGGCGAGGTCCTGCTCGGACACCGGGACGACCGCCCTGGCCCCTGCCCCGCCGCCCACCCGGACGGCCTTGGAGGTGACGGCCGTGCCGCCGGTGGGCACGCAGCGCCAGGCGTAGCTGCCGCCCGCGACGGTGGCGACCAGGTCCCGGGTGGTGCCGGGGGCCAGGCCCTCGATCTCGCCGTAGACCGCGTTGGTGGCCGGGTCGATCAGGTACACCTCGGACGTCTTGGCCCCGGTGTTGTGCATCTGGAACGTCTGCCGTCCCGGCTTGGGCGCGGTGAAGCCGTTGCCGCACTCGGTCTCCGAGACGGCGACCGTCTGGGTCCCGGCGGGCTTGGGCCGCCCCAGGGCGACCACGAGCCCGGCGACGACCGCGGGCACGGCGACGACGGCCACGGGTACGACCCAGACGGGACGCTTCCGACGGGCGACGGCAGCCACCGCGGGCGGTTCGGCCGGGGTCTGGCGAACGCCGCCGTCCGGCCTGTGCGACGGGTCGGCACCCTCGGCGCGCGCCCCACCGGCACCGCTACCGGACGCGTCGGTCCCGGGGCCACCGGACGCGGCGGCGCCGGAGGCGGCGGGCGCCTCGGCCACGAAGACCGAGGGCGTCTCGGCGGGCGTCTCGGCCCCGGAGGTGACGGGCGCCTCGCTCGCCGTCTCGGTCGTCGCCGCTGCGGCGGCACCGGCGTGCGGCCCGGCATCGGCCGCCGGCCCGGCGGTGCTTTCGTCCAGGGCCCCGGCTGCACCGCGCGGCCCACTCGCGACGGCTGTCCGAGGCCCTCGCTCGGCACCGGCGCCCCGGTCGGACACCGGCAGGGCGGACGCCGCGCTGCTGGGCGGCGCCGTGGCGGGCGCCGGTTTCGTGGTGCGTACGCCCCGGACGAAGAGGATCATCACCAGGGCGAGGTAGCCGGCGTAGCCGAGGACCTGGAGCCAGGTCATCGTCGGGGTGAGGTTGAAGACGCCCTGGACGAGGGTGCTGTACCAGGAGCCCGCGTCGACGGTGCGGCCGAGGTCGACGGCGTACGCCGCCTTGCCCGGAAGGACTCCGCCCTCCTGGAGGTCGCGCAGGCCGTAGCCGAGGACGCCGGCCGCGATCACGATCAGTACGGCGCCGGTGGCGGTGAAGAACCTGGTGAGGTTGATCTTCAGTACCCGCCGGTACAGGCCCCAGCACAGGCCGGCCGCCAGGACCAGGCCGATCCCTGCGCCCGTCAGCGGTCCCACGGACTCGCCGGCCGCGCGGGCGGTGGTCCACAGGAACAGGGCCGTCTCCAGGCCCTCGCGGCCCACCGCGAGGAAGGAGGTGAGGATCAGCACGCCCGCGCCCATGCCGAGCGCGCCGGTCACCTTCTCCTTGATCTCACCGGAGAGGCTGCGGGCCGAGCGGCGCATCCAGAACACCATGGCGGTGACGAACGCGACGGCCACGACGCTGAGGGCGCCGCCGAACGCCTCCTGCGCGGTCGCGGACAGCGAGGCCGCCGTGAAGGTGAGCACCGCGCCGAAGCTCATCGCGAGCGCGATGGCCGCGAGGACGCCGGTCCACACCTGCGGCAGCCGGGGCCTGGCTCCGGCCCGGACCAGGGTGGCGACCAGGATGGAGACGATCAGTCCGCCTTCGAGTCCCTCTCGCAGTCCGATCAGGAAACTCGGAAACGCGTCGTCCCACATGCCGTACGGCCCTCCCTGGCACGCCGCCCCGGCCACTCCGGGACCGGGTTAGAGAAGGCATGCCTAACTTCGTGATCCATCATGACTGCAGGCGTGTGGTCGGCTGGCCATGAAGCGGCAATGGACCGGTAAAGGTCGGTGTGCGCACGGGAGTCCTCGGTCACAGCCGTTCCCGCCCCGTACACGCTGTGTGCGGGGTCCGGTCGAGCGAACCGGTTCACCCGTGCGGGTGATCGCGGGAACGCTTCGGCGGCACTAATCGTCTACAGTGACGTAGACGGTCTACAGATTTGTAGTCATCGGCCGGTGCCTCAGCCGCGCGCCCGCCGACCCGACGGAAAGGGCTCGCGACGATGATCGCACCCCCGCACCTGTCGTCGCAGCTCGCTGTCAATGTGCTGGACGCCCAGTCGCTGCTGGCCGCCTTCGGCGTGCTGGGCGTCGGCGTGGTGATGTTCGCCGAGACAGGGCTCCTGATCGGCTTCTTCCTGCCCGGCGACTCGCTGCTGTTCACCGCGGGCCTGCTGTGCACCGGCGCGGCCGACCGGGGTGTGAGGCCGGCGCTCGCCCCACTGCTGGTCGCGGCCGTCGTCGGCGCGCTCGCCGGCTCGCAGTGCGGCTTTCTGCTGGGCCGCAAGGCGGGCGGCGCCCTGCTCGCCCGCAGCCAGTCCCAGCGCCTGCACGAGGGCGCCGAGCGCGCCGAGGAACTCCTGGAGCGGTACGGGTTCGCGAAGGCGATCGTACTGGCCCGTTTCGTGCCGGTGGTGCGTACGGTGCTCAACCCGATGGCGGGCGCCCTGGGCGTGCCGACCCGTACATTCACCCTGTGGCAGGTCGTCGGCGGTCTCGTCTGGAGCGTCGGCCTCATCCTCGCGGGGTACGCGCTCGGCTCCTCCGTCCCCAACATCGACAAGTATCTGCTCCCCGTGATCGGGCTCGTCGTGATCGTGTCGCTGATCCCGCTCGTCCCGGAGGTCCTGCGCTCGCGCCAGGCCGCGAAGGCCAAGGAGGCGCGCGGATGATCCTCGCCCTGTCGGGCTCGTCCATCGACGGGTCCCTGTACTCGGACGTGGTGGGCCTGGCCCACCGCTCCCCCGCGTGGTGGGACGACCTGGTGACGGTGTGGTCGGCCTACGGCCTGGCGGTGTTCGCCGTGCTGATGCTGGCGGTCTGGTGGCGCTCACGCCGGGTGGGCGCCGGGGCGGCGGTCGCGGCCCTGGCGGTGCCGCTCGTCGTGGTCCTCGCCTACGCCGTCAACTCGCTGGTGAAGCTGCTCGTGCGCGAGGTGCGCCCGTGCCGCACGCTGCACGTGGTCACCCTCGAGGCCTGTCCGGCCCGCACCGACTGGTCCTTCCCCAGCAATCACGCGGCGATCGCCGCCGCGGCCGCTGTGGCACTGATCCTCGTCTCGCGCCGGCTCGGCGCGATTGCCTGCGTGGCCGCCGTCGCGATGGCCGCCTCCCGGGTCTGGGTCGGCGCCCACTACCCGCACGACGTGGCGGCAGGGCTCCTCACCGGTGCCCTGGTGGCCTACGTCGTGATGAAGGCGCTGCTGCGCCGGCCGGAGCCACTCGCCCGGCGCCTGGCCTCGACACGGCTGCGGCCGTTGCTGGTGTCATGAGGCCCCGGGACACCGCCGACCTGGCGGGCAGCGCCGGGCTCGGCGCCTGGGCCGCGTTCGCCGTGCTCGGACTGGTCGTCGGCGGCCATGGCACCCCCCTGTCCGTGGACGACACCCTGCTCTCCTGGTCCCTCGGGCATCGCCCGGCGATGGCGGTGGCGGTGGCCCGCGGGCTCACCGCCACGGGGACGGGTGTCGTCCCCTACCTGCTCGTGGCGCTGGCAGGCCTCGCCGTCGGCCGCACGGCCCGGCAGCGTGCGGCCGCGGCCGCTCTCGGCCTCGGCTGCCTGGCGGCGGGCCAGGCCGTGCGCTACGGCCTGATGGAGCTGGTCGCCCGGCCGCGTCCGCCGCGGCAGGACTGGGCGACCCACGCCTCGGGCTGGTCGTTCCCGTCCGGGCACGCCACCACCTCGGCGCTGACCGCCGGGCTGATGATCCTGGCGCTGACCGTGCGCCCCCCGCGCGGCCGTACGGCGGTCTGCCTCGTGATCGGCTGCTGGGGCGCGCTGGTGGGGCTGACCCGGGTGTATCTCGGAGTGCACTGGTTCACCGACGTGGTCGGCGGCTGGCTGTTCGCCACGGGCTGGCTCGGGGTGTGCCTGTGCGCGGCGACCTGGGGGCTCCCCGCCGGCCTCGTGTCCGACCTGACGACGAGAGCCGGAGGCCCGGTGGAGGAGCCTGCGGGCCAGGACCCCGGTGGCCGAGGACGATCACGCCCCGCATGACGCCCCGCGTGACGCCCAGCGCCGGGGCTTGCCCGACGAGGGCTTCGCCCCACCCCGACGCGGGCCACCGCGGCGGGACCGGCCGGCGACGGACGACGGGGGCTGACGCCCCCGGCGGCGAACCGCGCGGTCACGAGCCGTCCGCCGGGCAGCGGCTCGGCCACCGCGCCCTGCTGGGCAACGGCCGAACGTGCCTGGGTGGCGAGCGTGACCGCGACGGCCGCCGGTAGCCGTCCCGGGTCGGCGACGGTCGGCGACGGTCGGCGACGGTCGGCGACGGTCGGCGACGGTCGGTTTCCCGGCGATGGTGGCCGGCGCGGCGCTCACCAGGACGGTCGGCGGCCGGTGTCCCATCAGGCCCGCCGGCCCAGCGCGTTGGTGACGGACGGGCGGAGCCGGGGCGTCAGGGGCCGGTGTTCCTGACTGCCTGGGGGGCGACGTACAGGCGCAGGTCTCCGAAGCGGTGGGAGGGCCAGGTGCGGGCGTACGCGGGTGGGGTGCCGTCGGCGGTGGTGAGGGCGGCGACCGGCAGGCGCCGTGCGGCCTGTTGGATGGCCGCCGGGGTGCTGTTGGTGTTGGGTCCCGTGGTCGCGGCGGAGCCGCAGCCGGTGTAGAAGGCGATCGGGATGGCCTCCTCACCCGTGAGCAGACAGGGTGGGCGCACTCCGAGGCGGTGCAGCGTGGCGGCGGTGCCGGACCAGACGCGGCGATCGGCGGTGGTGCGGTGGACGGTGTGCGCGAGGACGGCGTACTGGACGGCCATGTGCCCGGCGAGCCCGAGGGCGACCAGTGACACGACGAGGGGCCGCCATCTGCCGTTCGGCCTTCTGACGAGGTGGAGGAGGGCGTCGGCGGCCGGGATCGCGAGCAGGGCGTAGGCGGGCAGCAGGAAGCGGGGCGCCGCGTATCCGATCATGAACAGGTACGGGAAGGCGGCCGTGGCCGCGCAGGCCACCGCGACCAGCGTGGGCGGGGTCCGCCGGGCGCGCACGGCGAGGACGAGGCCCAGCAGGGCGAGCAGCGGCAGGACGTACCACCAGGCGGTGATGGCCGGGTTCGGCTGCGCGCCGGTGCACGGGCGGCACAGGGCGCGCCCGCCCAGGCTGCGCAGTTGGTCGGTCACGGCGAAGTGCCAGCCCAGGCCGCCCTGTATGGCGGAGCCGTCGGACAGCCGCTGGAACAGGCCGCCGTAGCCGACGTACGCCTCGATCACCCATTCGGCGGATCCGGCGACCAGTCCGGCGAGCAGCGCGGCGAGCGGCTTCCAGCGCCGCTCCAGCAGGGCGAGGGCGAGCAGGGGCAGGATCACCCAGACGGCGTCCATCGGGCGCATCAACGCCATGAGGGCGGCACCGCCGGCCATGCCCCACAGTGCGGCGCGGTCCCGCGGGCCGGTCCGGGCGCGCAGGTAGCAACCCGCGCAGGCGAGGGCGCCGATGGCGACCCAGTAGTTGGGCATGGCCTGCGGACCGTAGAACAGCGTCACCCACAGGGAGGCGAACAGGGCGCCGGCCAGGGCCAGGACGCCGGAGCTGAACATGTGCCGCCACACGCGCAGGGCCAGGTAGAGGGCGAGCCCGGAGAGCACCGCGAGGTAGACGCGCAGCAGCGTGGTGGACGACGACCAGGAGGCGACCGGCACGACCAGCAGCGGGACGCCACGGGCCCGCGGGGCGCTGAAGTAGGCGGCCGGCGCGTGTCCGCTGACCTGGCTGACGTAGACGGACTCGTCCCAGCCGAGGCCCATGCCGGGCCGGACGAGGACGAGTTGGGCGAGGGTGAAGGCGGCGGCCACGGCCGCCACGAGGACGTCGCCGCGGGCCCGTCGGACGCGGGCGGAGCCGGACCCCGGTCCCGCTCGCCGCGCACCGGCGAGTATGGCGTGCGTACTGTCGGCCATCTCCACCCCTCACCCCCGCACCGCGGGTTTTCGGACTGCCCGCGTTCCGCGCCGCCGGCGCAGGAACCAGGTAAGCAGGAACCGGATAGGACGTCAGAGAAACAAGCAGGACGTCGGGAAACAGGTAGGACGTCAGGAAAAACAGGGACAAACTAACCCGCGCCGCGCCCACGCGCCGGGCGGGGCACCGCCGATGGCCTGAACCCCTACGCGCTGTAAGGTTGAGGGCATGGCTGGAAGAGGGCCTCACGGCAGGGTGGAACGGCGCAGTTCGGGCGAGTTGGAGAGCGAGGTCCTCGCGGCCCTGTGGTCCACGGACCACCCGCTCACCCCTGCCGAGATCCAGCTGGAGATCGGCGGCGGCCTGGCCTACAACACCGTGCACACCATCCTCAAACGCCTGTACGACAAGGGCCTGGTGCTGCGCGACGTGGACGGGCGGCGGGGTGCCTACCGGCCGGCCAAGAACGCGGCCGAGCTGACCGCGCAGGCGATGCACGACGCCCTGGACCGCGGCCCCGACCCGATCGCCGCCCTCCAGCAGTTCGTGACCGGGCTGAGCGCCGAGGAGGAGCGGGCCCTGCGCGAGCTGCTCACCGGAGGACCGGCGTGACGGTCGACGTCTACACCCCGCTGGCGCTGTCCGCGCTGCTCGCCGCGATCAGCCCCGTGGTCGGCCGGCGGGTGGCTCCCGCCCTGGCCGCGCGCGTGCTGACCGCCGCCGCCGCGGTGACGGCCGCCACCACCGTGTGGTCCCTCGTCCTGCTGGCCGCCACCCTCCTCAACGACGCCTCGCCGGTCGTCGCCGAGGCCCGGGAGACCGGCCACGCGATCCCCGAGCCGGTGCCCGAGGTGATCGGAATCGCCGCCTGCCCGGCCCTCGCGCTGATCGCCCACCGGCTGTGGCGGGCCGTCCGCGCCGAGTACACCACGCGCCGCGCGCTGCGGCGGCTGAGCGAGGGGCAGCCGGGGGACACCGAACTCATCGTCGCCGCCTCGCCCGTGCCGCGGGCGTTCGCCATCCCCGGCTCACCGGGCCGGATCCTGGTCACCGCGGCGATGCTCGGCGCGCTGGAGCCGGTCGAGCGCCGGGTTCTGCTCGCCCATGAACGCGCCCATCTGGCGCACCGGCACGCGCTGCTTGTGACCGCGGCCACGCTGGCCTTCGCGGCCAACCCGCTGCTCGGGCCGGTCCGCGACCAAGTGGCCTTCCTCGTCGAGCGCTGGGCGGACGAGCGGGCCGCCGCGGCGGTCGGCGACCGCACCACCACCGCCCGCGCGCTCGCCCGCGCGGCGCTCATGGCCGGGCGGGCGGAGCCTTCCTGCGCGCTGGGCTTCACCGACCGCGCCGTCACCCGCCGTATCGCGGCGCTCCAGTCCGCCCCACCGCCGCATCTGCGCTCCGTCGCGGCGGCCGTCCTCGCCCTCGGTGCCCTGCCCGTCCTGGGCGCCGCCGACGCCACGGGCGACATGCTGTGCCTGCTGGCGCACATCGTCCCGTAGGCCGACTGCGTCCCGTACGGCGAGCGGCGCACGCGTCAGCGGGCGTTGGGCTCGCGGTGCGGGGGCTGTTCCGGGGCCGGCAGGTGCTGCGGCGGCGGGACCGGGTGGGCCGTGGCGGCGCCCGGGCGGAGCGTGACCGGGGTGCCGTGGTGACGGATCGTCAGGGTCGGCCCGCCCAGCAGCGAGTACGTGGCGCTCTGCTGGATGATCTCCACGCGCAGCCGGCGGCCGCGGAACTGCAGTGTGAAGGCGAGCCGGCTGAACTTCTCCGGCAGCCGCGGCGAGAACCACAGCTCCTCTCCGGCCCTGCGGGTGCCGCCGAACCCGGCCACCAGCGCCAGCCAGGTACCGGCCAGGGAGGCGATGTGCAGCCCGTCACGGGTGTTGTGCTCCAGGTCCTCCAGGTCCATGAGGGCGGCCTCGGCCGCGTAGTCGTAGGCCAGGCGCAGATGGCCCGCCTGGGCGGCGATGACGGCCTGCACGCAGGCCGACAGTGAGGAGTCCCGTACGGTCAGCGGCTCGTAGTAGGCGAAGTTGCGGGCGATGTGCGCGTCGTCGAACTCGCTGCCGCAGGTGTACATCGCCAGCACCAGGTCGGCCTGCTTGATCACCTGCTTGCGGTACAGGTCGAAGTAGGGGAAGTGCAGCAGCAGCGGGTACTGGTCGGCGCGGGTGCCGGCGAAGTCCCAGCGCTGGTAGCGGGTGAAACCCGCGTGCTGCTCGTGCACGCCCAGCTCGGCGTTGTACGGGATGTTCATGGCCTCGGCCGCGTCCCGCCAGGTGGCGCTCTCCTCGTCGTCGGCGCCGAGCCGTTCCGCCTCCTTCGGATGGCGTTCGACGACGTCGGCCGCGGCCAGCAGGTTCGCCCGGGCCATCAGGTTGGTGTACGTGTTGTCGTCGGCGATCGCGCTGTACTCGTCGGGGCCGGTGACGCCGTCGATGTGGAAGGTGCCGTGGTGGTCGTGATGGCCCAGCGAGCGCCACAGCCGGGCCGTCTCGACCAGCAGTTCGACTCCGGTGTCGCGTTCGAAGTCCTCGTCGCCCGTCGTCGCCACGTGGCGCACCACGGCGTGCGCGATGGCGGCGTTCACGTGGAAGGCGGCGGTGCCGGCGGGCCAGTACGCCGACCCCTCCTGGCCCTCGATGGTCCGCCAGGGGAACGCGGCGCCGCGCAGGCCCAGTTGGGCGGCGCGCTCCCGGGCGGCGGGCAGGGTGTTCTGCCGCCAGCGCAGCGCCTCGGTCACGGCGTCGGGCGAGGTGTAGGTGAGCACGGGCAGCACGAACATCTCGGTGTCCCAGAAGGCGTGCCCGTCGTAGCCGGAGCCGGTCAGCCCCTTGGCCGCGATCGCCCGCTCCTCGGCGCGGGCGCCGGACTGAAGGACGTGGAAGAGGGCGAAGCGGACGGCCTGCTGGATCTTTTCGTCGCCGTCCACCTCGACGTCGGCACTGGACCAGAAGTCGTCGAGGTACGCCCGCTGTTCGTCGACCAGGCCGCTCCAGCCGCCGTGCGCGGCGGCCGCCAGGGCCGCGTCGACCTGGTCACTCATCGCCGGCAGGGAGCGGGCGCCGGACCAGCCGTGCGCGACGAACTTCTCCACCCGCAGCCGCTGTCCCGGTTCGAGGACGGAGGTGACCGTCAGCCGGGCCAGGTGGGGATGGCTCTCGCTGTCGGTCGTGGTGTGCTCGGGGCCGGAGACGACGTGGTCGGCGGCCACGGCCACCCGCAGGCCGCTGTGCCGGGTGCGGTGGACCAGCCGCAGCCGCTTGCCGGAGGCGAAGTCGTCCTCCGGCTCCAGCGGGGACTCCAGGACCATCGCCGCCCGGGGGTCGCCGTCCGACTGGGGCATCTGCTCGTTGGCCACCAGCTCCGACTGGATGACCACACGGGCCTGGGAGCCGACGGGCTCCACCTCGTAGGCGACCGCGGCGATCGAACGCTGGGTGAAGGAGACCAGACGGGTGGAGCGCACCCGGACCGTCGTACCGGCCGGGGAGATCCACTCGCAGGTCCGCTCCATCACTCCGCGGCGCAGGTCGACGGTGCGCTCGTGGGAGACCAGCCGGCCGTAGCGCAGGTCGAACGGCTCGTCGTCGACGAGCAGCCGCAGCACCTTGCCGTTGGTGATGTTGATGACCGTCTGGCCCGACTCGGGGTAGCCGTACCCGGCCTCCGCGTACGGCAGCGGGTGCACCTCGTACACGCCGTTGAGGTAGGAGCCGGGCAGTCCGTGCGGTTCGCCCTCGTCGAGGTTGCCGCGCCAGCCGACGTGCCCGTTGGACAGCGCGAAGACGGACTCGCTCTGGGCGAGCACGTCGAGGCTGAGTTCCGTCTCGCGCACGGTCCACGGCTCGACGGCGTACGAACGGTGGGTGATCACGGGGTTCCTCCTCCCGCGCCGAGAAGTTCGGCGAGGTCCTTGACGACCACGTCGGCGCCGTGCGCGTACAGCGCGTCGCGCTGGCCCACACGGTCGACGCCGACGACGTATCCGAAGCGGCCCGAGCGGCCCGCCTCCATGCCGGCCAGCGCGTCCTCGAAGACGGCGGCCCGCCCTGCGTCCACGCCCAGGTCGCGGGCGGCGGCCAGGAAGGTGTCGGGGCGGGGCTTGCCGGGCAGCGCGCGTTCGCGGGCGACCACTCCGTCGATGCGGACGTCGAAGAGGTGCTCGGCGTCGATGGAGTGCAGGACGTCCCGGGTGTTGGCGCTGGAGGAGACGATCGCGGTCCGCAGGCCCTTGGCCCGGACGGCCGCGATGTAGCGCAGGGTGCCCTCGTACGCCTCCACGCCTTCGGTGCGGATTTTCTCCAGGAGGAGTTCGTTCTTGCGGTTTCCGACCCCGTTGACCGTCCGCGCGTCCGGCGGGTCGTCGGGGCTGCCCTCGGGCAGCTCGACGCCGCGGGAGGCGAGGAAGGTGCGCACCCCGTCGGCGCGGGGGCGGCCGTCGACGTACTCGTCGTAGTCGGCGACCGGGTCGAAGGGCCGGAAGCCGGCACCCTCCCGCTCGCGCAGGAAGGCGTCGAACGTCTCCTTCCAGGCGGCCGCGTGCACCACGGCCGTCTTGGTGACCACCCCGTCGAGGTCGAAGAGGCAGACGGTGATGTCTTCGGGCAGACCGAGCTCTGTCATAAAGGCACCTTTCCCCGCATCGCGGCATTGAGAGGGTGTCGAGTGCCACATACGGCCGATGCCACATCTGACGCGCTGTCGCGGCGAACCGGCGTCCGTCCCGCGGCCGTCGTGCTCCCGGCGGCGGGCGTACGCCGGTGGCGCGGACGCGTCCTCCCGGCGGCGCCGCAATCCGTCGTCGCCGACCGGGTGACACACTGTGCCGTGTGCCGCTGACCTTCGACGACCTCCTCGCCCGTGCCCGAGCCCTCCCCCGTGCCGGACACCGGGCGATCCTCGGTGTCGCGGGCAGCCCCGGCGCGGGCAAGTCGACCCTGACCGAGCACCTGGTGCGGGCACTGAACGGGGACGGGGGCCGCGAGCCATGGGTGGCGCACGTCCCGATGGACGGCTTCCACCTCGCCGACACCGAACTCGACCGGCTCGGCCGCCGGGACCGCAAGGGCGCGCCGGACACCTTCGACGCGGCGGGGTACGCGGCGCTGCTGCGCCGACTGCGCGAGGAGACGGACGAGACGGTGTACGCGCCCGGCTTCGACCGCGTCCTGGAGCAGCCCGTCGCGGGCACCGTGCCGGTACCGCCGTCGGCCCGGCTGGTGGTGACGGAGGGCAACTACCTGCTGCTGGACACCGGTCCCTGGGCGCGGGTGCGGCCCCGGCTGGACGAGGTGTGGTTCTGCGAGCTCGACGAGCCGGAGCGGGTACGCCGCCTGGTCGCCCGCCACGAGGAGTTCGGCAAGTCGCACCGGGCGGCGGTGGCCTGGGTGCTGGGCACCGACCAGCGCAACGCGGACCTGGTCGCGGCGACCCGGTCCCGCGCGGACCTGATCGTGCCCGAGTCGGCCCTGCCGTCCGGCACGCGCGCGGCATGAGCCCGCCCTCAGCGGCGGCCGGGCCACGCGCCGTGTCCGACTTCGCGCACCGCGTCGGACGGCCGCGGGCCGGCCGTCCGACGCGGCGGGTGCCTCGGCCCTGTTGGACTATGTTGGGCCTCTGTGGGAGACAAAGGAGGCGCCTCGGTGCCATCGCCGCAGCAGGCGCGCGCACAGGCGTCCGCGATCACCTCGGGCAAGACGGTTCCACGGGCGGAGGCCGCCCCTGCGTCCCAGCTCAGAACGATCTTTGACGGGCCACACCTGTCTCCCGGGCAGCGCCGCATCGCCCAGTACCTGATCGAGAACATCACCGAGGCGGCGTTCATGTCGATCACGGAGCTCGCCGACCGGGTCGGCGTCAGCCAGCCGTCGGTGACGCGGTTCGCCGCGGCGGTCGGCTTCAGCGGCTACCCGGCGCTGCGCGAGAGGCTCCAGTCCATCGCGCTGCGGACGCTGGCGGGCGGGCCGGACACGGCCGTGCAGGACCGGAGCAACGAGCTCCAGGCGGCCGTCGACGCGGAGATCGGGAACCTGGAGAACCTGCGCCGCGACTTCGCCGACCCCGGCCTCGTGATCGACACCGGCCGCGAGCTGTCGCGTTCGACCCCGCTGACCGTGCTCGGCCTGCGCATCTCGGGGTCGCTCGCCGAGTACTTCGCCTACGCGGCGCGGCGCATCCATCCGGACGTGCGGCTGGTGACCCGCGGCGGCAGCGTCGCCTACGACGCGCTGTTGCAGGCCCGGGAGGCCGGCGGCACCTGGGTGCTGGCGTTCTCCATGCCCCGGCACGCCCACGAGACCCTGGCCGCCGTCCGGGTCGCCCGCGACGCCGGGCTCAAGGTGGCCGTGATCACCGACCTGGCTCTCGGGCCGGTGGCCGACGAGGCCGACGTCACCTTCGCCACCGGAACCGGTTCCCGCCTGGTCTTCGACTCGTACGCCGCGCCCGGGGTGATGTGCGCGGCGCTGCTCCAGGCCATGACCGACGCCGATCCGGAACGGACCCAGGCCCGGCTGGAGGAGTACGAGCAGATCGCCGACCAGCACCACTTCTTCCTCCGGGACTGACCGGCCCACCACCGGGCTCCCGCGGTCGGCGCGGCACCGGGAGATCGCCGTCGGCGAGCCGTGCAATGCAAGCAGGCATGAATGTTTACATACGCCTTGCCAAGCGGACGGCATATATAAATACTGCTCACGGATCACGACCCGGCCCAACCCCGGTACGTGCCACACCCTGCACGGGCACTCCGAGCCGCCGTCTCCCACCGGCGTCGGCACACGGGTGCCGGTCGGGCATCGCCTGCGCGAGCGCCCGCGGCGGCCCCGGTCATCCCCTAGGCCGGGGCCGCTCACCTCGTCGTGCCACCCCTCCACGACGCCGCACACCGGAAGCGATGACCATGCCCCCGACGACCACGCGCCTCAGCCCGGACTGGCCCCGCCAGGTCAAGACCCCCGGCAGCTACGACTGGGAGCGCTCCGCGGCCAAGTGGCTGCGCGAACTGGTCCCGGCACGC
The DNA here is from genome assembly GCF_042896465.1 of Streptomyces sp. NPDC001292. Lineage (NCBI taxonomy): Bacteria > Bacillati > Actinomycetota > Actinomycetes > Kitasatosporales > Streptomycetaceae > Streptomyces > Streptomyces sp. NPDC001292. Next base: position 157,095 of record NZ_JBIAXG010000009.1, on the reverse strand, counting down.
TACGGCAGCTACCCCGCGCTGATCCGCCACCCCGTGCTGCTCGCCCGCCACGCCCAGATACAGGTCCAGCAGGAGACCCGGGTGGCTCGCACCGCCCTGCAGACCGCGCGCGCCGAGCTGCCCCGGTTCGGCGTGCCCGAGTCGGTCATCGAGCACACGATCAAGCTGTACGCCGCCGAACTGCTGCAACTCCAGCACATCGCCCGCGGCGTGCGCGCGGTGACGGACGCGCTCGTGGAGCGCGCCGGACACCGGTGAGTCGTCCCGGCCGCGCGTGTGCCGCGCTCGCCCAGCGCCGGGTCCCGTGTGAATCCGGGCCGGCAATCCGGTGATCGGACCTGCCGGCATGTGCGATGCTCGACGCGTGACCAGCGAGCCCGCCGTTCCCGCGGAATCCGGCACCGCCCCCGACATGGCGGCGCTGGCCAAGGTGGTGGCCAGGCAGCGGGCCGAGCTCGACCGGCTCCAGGACCAGGCGGCGACCTCGGCCGTACTGGAGCGGGCCAAGGGGGCGCTGATGGCGCTGACCGGCTGCGCCGCGGAGGCCGCCTACGAGGAACTGCTGGCGCGGTCCAAGGCCGGGAACCGCACGCTCATGGAGGAGTGCTGGATCACGCTCGGCGCCCTTGAGTCCCGGCCGGGCCACGTACCCGCGCCCGCGCCCGTCGCCCCCTCCACCGCGCCCGAGGGCGCCGCGCCCTCCTCCGCTCGGCCGGAGCCCGCCGAGACCGGGACGGACGGCCCGGCAGGGAGCGGCGGCCCGGGTGGGAGCGGCGGCCCCGGCGTCCTCGCCGTGCTCGGCCGGGCCCTGGTCCACGTCGGCACCCCGCGGGACCTCGCCCGGTGCCTGCTGGACCACCTCGCCGTGCCCGTGGGGGCCGCCGCGGTGGTGATCTACCGGAGGCTCCCCTCCGGAGGGCTGGAGCTGATCGGCCACGCCGGCATCGACGACGCGCTCGCCGGCCTGTGGCGGCAAGTGCCGCCGGTCAGCGCGGTGGCCGCGCGCCACGCCCTCGACACCCGCGAGGAACTGTGGCTGGAGGACCTCGCCGAGGACAGCAGGCGGCACCTGTGGATCGAGGGTCCGACCGGACCGTGGCGCACCCGCGCCTGGCTGCCCGTGCTCAACGGGGACGCGGCGGACACCGTCATCGGTGTGCTGCGCGACCGCAAGAGCCCGTTCCCCCCGGACGTCCGGGAGCTGCTGCGCGGGGTGACCCGGCTGTGCGCGGGCCGACTGCGTGCCTTCGCCGCCCCACCGGAGCCCACCGTGGCGAACGCCGCGGACGGTGCCGCGAAGGTCGTCCGCGCCCTGTTCGACGCGCTGCCCGGCACCACACTGCTGCTCGCCCCGCTGCGGTCTGCGGCGGGTGAGGTCGAGGACTACCGCATAGACGCCGCGACGGCACAGACCGTCGACACCGTCGGCCGCAGCGGACGCGAACTGGTCGGCCGGCGGGTCCTCGAGTGCTGGCCGGCCGTCGCCCGGGAGCCACTGTGGCAGGGCTGGCTGGACACGCTGACCGGCGGGGAGCCCTACGAGGGCGAGCCGTTCGCGCGGCAGGAGCTGGTGGCGGGCGGCCAGGAGCTGTCCACGTACTCGGTGCGGGCCGCCCGGCTGGGCGACGGCCTGGTGGTCACCTGGATGCGGCACGAGTCCTCCGACCGGCAGGAGCAGCGCCTGGCGGACATCCAGCGGCTGGGCCGCCTCGGCTGGGCCACCTGGAACCTGGTCACCCAGGAGGCGGTCTGGTCGTACCAGGTCTACGAGTTGTGCGGCCGCGACCCCGGGGACGGCCCGGTCCGCCTGGCCGAGCTGCCGGAGCTCGCCCTGCCCGAGGACGAACCCGGGCTCGCCCGGGTGGTGCGCGAACTGCTCACCGAGGGCAAGCCGTTCGACGTGCCGTTCCGGGTCAGGACGGCGGTCGGGGTGCGGCATCTGCGGCTCGTCGCCGAGGCCGTCCCGGACGCCGAGGGCACTCCGGTCCAGGTGCACGGCTTCGTGCAGGACCTCACCGCGCAGCGCAGCGCCGAACTCGCCCTGGTCGAGAGCGAGCGGGCGATCCTCGCGCAGCACGGGATCCTGCAGGCCGAGCGGACGCTGGCGGGCCGGCTCCAGCACGCGCTGCTGCCGCTGCCGCGGCGGCCCGTGCGCCTGGCCGGGTTGCGGGTCGACGTGGCCTATCTGCCCGCGCAGTCCGGGATCCACGTCGGTGGTGACTGGTTCAGCGCGATCGAACTGCCTGGCGGCGACGCGCTGTTCGTGATCGGCGACGTCGCCGGGCACGGCATCGACGCGGTGGCCACCATGGCCCAGCTCCGCTTCACGGCCAAGGGCATGATCTTCACCGGTTCGGCGCTGACGGACACGCTGCTCGGGCTGAACACCCTGCTGCTCCACTCCCGGGACACCCGCCGCACGGCCACCATGGTGCTGGCCCGCTACAAGCCGGCCGAGCGCCGTCTGCTGTGGGCCCAGGCGGGCCACCCGCCGCCGCTGCTGCTGCGCCGGGGCGAGCCCCGCTACCTCGACCGTCCGCGCGGTGTCCTGCTGGGGGCGACCGGAACGCCGGTGTTCGAGGAGGCGGAGTGCCGGCTGGAGCCGGGCGACCGGCTGCTGCTGTACACCGACGGTCTGGTCGAGCGGCCCGGCGAGGGCATCCAGCAGGGACTGGAGCGACTCGCCGCGGCAGCCGCGGCCGGCCGCAGCAACCCGGCCGGTGCGCTGGGACCGCTGCTGGCCTCGATGCTGGAGAGCGAACGCCGCGACGACGTCTGCGTGCTGGACCTCCGGGTGCCGGCGCAACCGGCGTAGGCCCCGCCCGGCACGGCAGCACCGCGAAGCCCAACCGCGTCGCACCGCGCTTGCCCGCCACGAGCGCCTGCTCGTCCTTCAGCAGCGCCCGGTGCTCAACGGGCGGCCCTCCGTGCGGCTGTCCGTGTCCGGGCGGTGTCGACACACCGCACTCCTCACGCTCTGCGTCCGGGCCCCATCCCGAGGAGTGATACGCGGGCGCCGCCCCGCCGGTTCGGCGCCGCCCGCGATGCGGCGGGCGGGGGGCTCACCCGGTGGCGGCGAGAAAGCGGCGCAGGGAGGACTTCAGCGCGGCGACGAAGGCCTCCCGGCGCGTGTCGTCGACGGCGTCCAGGGACAGGTAGGGGTTGAGGTCCTCCAGTTCGACCAGCAGCAGTTCGCCGCTCGGGGCACGGCAGGCGTCGACCCGCTGGATGCCGTGGTCGAGGGTGTTCCACTCGACGAAGCTCCGGGCGAACTCCAGGTCCTCGCGGGAGGGTTCGTAGGGGCGCAGCTCCCACCGCCGTTCCGGGTCCGGGGCGTACAGGGCGTACTGGAAGTCGTGGTCGACGAAGTAGAACGAGACCTCGTAGGCGAAGTCGATGTGCGGCTGGACGAGGACGCTGCCGTCGGCCAGGCCGGGCAGTTCCCCGGCGGGAACGGTGCGCAGGCCTATGGAGTCGGCGCCCAGCTTGGGCTTGACCACGTAGCGGTCGGCCACGGGCAGCCGGCGCAGGTCCTCGGGCCGGTCGGCGGTGGGGATGACCGGGCGGCCGGCGGCGCTGAGGTCGAGGAGGTACTGCTTGCCGGCCATGTCCGCCCGGCCGGTGAGCGGGTTGTAGACCCGTGTCTTGCCGGCCAGGGCCCGGGCCCGGAAGTCGTCGTAGGCCTCCCGGTACTCCAGGACGGGTCCGCTGTTGCGGACGACGACGGCGTCGAAGGCGTCCATCAGCGCGGCGGCGTCCCGGGGGTGGCACAGGGCCAGGTCGAAGTCCTCGCGCAGGCGGGAGGTGAGCCGGATGTCCTCGTCGCAGTAGCGGCGCCCGCGGGCCGGGTACGCCAGGTCGGTGACGTAGAGCAGACGGGAACGAACGGGCGGCATGGGCGTCTCCTGGAACGTGGTGTCCGGTGGGACCGACGGGAGCGGAAGAAGGTGGGGAAAGGTTACTGCGCGGGCCGCCCGGTGCCCCCCGTTGCACTCGGTTCCCCCGCCATGCTGCACCGAGTGCCATCGGTGCCCGTCCGGGTGCTACGTTCCCGTCCATGAGCTCCAGCAGCGCCGCGCCCCGCCGCGGCGAGAAGGCGCGGGTGACGGCCGGACGGCCGCCCATGCGGGAGGCCCTCGTGGCGGCGGCGTTCCGGCTGTTCCTGGAGCGCGGCTACGAACAGACCACCGTCGACGACATCGTGGCGCTCGCCGGGGTCGGACGGCGGTCGTTCTTCCGCTACTTCCCTTCCAAGGAGGACGTGGTCTTCCCCGACCACGAGCGGTACCTGACCGACATGACGGCCTTCCTCGCCGCCGGCGGCGAGGAGGACGAGCCCGTGCGACGGGCCTGCGACGCGGCCCGGCTTGTCCTGCGGATGTACGCCGAGAACCCGGCGTTCTCCGTCCAGCGCTACCGGATCACCAAGCGGGTGCCGGGGCTGCGGGCGTACGAGTTGTCGGTGGTGTGGCGCTACGAGCGCGCCCTCGCCGGGTATCTGCGCGCCCGGTTCACGGGGCGGCGCGACGGGACACTGCGGGCGGACGTGATCGCGGCGGCGGTGGTGGCGGCGCACAACAACGCCCTGCGTTCGTGGCTGCGTTCGGACGGCCGGGGCGACGCGGGTACGGCGGTGGACCACGCGCTGAACCATGTGCAGGCCGCCTTCTGCGACCCGGCCGCCGCCCGCGACGAACGGCGGCCCCGGGCGGCGCAGGACGACGTGGTCGTCGTGGTCGCGCGGCGTGGAGCGCCCCTGTGGCAGGTGGTGCGGGAGGTCGAGACGGCGCTCTCTGAGGGCCGGCCGCCCCGGGACTGAGGGCAATCGAGGGTACGCAGTGCCTTTACGAGTGACACCCAGTGCCATACGCTGTGGCCGTGCACGGTGGCACGACGACCGCGCACGTGCGTGCCCGGGTGCGCCGCGCACGCGGGATTCCGGCCGAGCGCAGGGAGTTGACCAGCGTGTACTACCTCTCAGGAAACACCGTTCCTCCGGCAGCCGGCTCCACGACCGGCCTTCTCGAGCCCGCGGCCCGCGGCGCGCAGGCCCTGTACTTCCAACGCTGCACCTGGTGCGGGACGGCCGTGTACCACCGGCTGCTGTGCCCGGTCTGCCGGGGCAGCGACCTGCGCACCGAGCGCAGCGCGGGGACGGGCACGGTCCGCCACTCCACGGTGGTGAACCGCAACTCCCCCGCCGCGCGCAATGTGTCGTTGGTCGAGATGAGCGAGGGCTTCGTCGTACGGGGCCGGGTCATGGGGCCGCCCATCGGCATCCACGGCGGCGACCGGGTCCGGCTGTCCATGGCGAAGGACCCGGTGCGCGGCGAGCCGGTCTTCCAGCTGGTCGACGAGCCGTACGGCGCCTGGAGCTGACGGACGGCGCCTGCATCTGACGGGCGGTCAACCGCCCACGACGTCCGAGCGATCCTGCTCCGGCGCGCTGTCGGCGGCGAGGACGGGCCGGTCGTGTCCCCCGGGTCCGAGCGCCACGGCGGCGAGCGTCAGCACGGCGCACACGGCGTAGACGCAGCCGGGCCAGGCGAGCAGCGCGGGGTAGGCGCCGGGGTGCGCCAGGTGGTCCTCGGCACCGATCAGGAAGGGCACCACGCGGGCGACGGCGACCACGGCCCACAACGCGAGCGTGACGCGGGCGAGCAGTCGGCGGCGGAGGGGTCCGTGGGCCAGCCAGATCATGGCGGGCAGGCACCAGATCCAGTGGTGGCTCCAGGAGACGGGGCTCACCAGCAGCCCGTACAACTCCACGGCGGCCAGGGCGCCGAGCAGGTCGTGCCGCCGTACGGCCGAGCGCAGGGCACAGGCCAGCGCCACGCTCACCAGAGCGAGCACGGACCAGAGGACCACGGCGGCGGTGGCGTCCTGACCGAGCAGCCTGGCGACCGCCCCGCGCAGCGACTGGTTGCGCACCGACCGGACCGGGCCGACCCTGCCGGTGTCCGTGACGAGCGTGGACCAGTAGCGGGCGGACTCGCGCGGGGCGACGCCCCAGGCGAGCGCGGTCGCCAAGGCCGCGGTCGCCACCGCCCACGCGGCGGCCCGCCACTGCCGGGTCGCCAGCAGGTACAGCCCGCCGACGGCCGGGGTCAGCTTCACCGCCGCCGCCAGACCGACCCCCGCTCCCCTGCCCAGCGCCGCGCGCGGTACGGCCAGACCCCACAGGACCACGGCGCCCAGCAGCAGGTTGACCTGGCCCTGGTCGAGGGTGTGGCGCACGGGTTCCAGCCACAGCCCGGCGGCGGCCCAGAGCAGGGCGCGCTGCCGGACCCGGCCGCCGGGACGCGGACCCAGCAGCCGCACCGCGCACACGGCGACGACGACCAGGGCCGCCACGGACAGCGTCTGCCAGAGCGCGACCAGCGCCGCCCAGGGAAGCCGCGACAACGGCAGGAACACCAGTGCGGCGAAGGGCGGGTAGGTGAACGGCAGCCGCGGGATGGGCGGGGTGGTCCGCAGCGCGTAGTCGTACAGGCCGCCGGAGAGCACGTGCGGCGCGGCCTCGCGGTAGACGCGCAGGTCCAGCGGATGTGTCGGGTGGGTGACGACGGCGGCGACGTGCACCGCCAGGGAGACGGCCAGGCACCAGCCGGCATGGCCGGTGAGCCACTGTCCGATCCCCCGGCTCCTGGCCCAGATCCCTTTCACCGCACCAGCCCCGTCGTCTCGCAGCGCCCCGCAGACTAGCCCAGCGGGTACCGCGTGTGGCGGCTGCCACGCGGTCAGAGGGTCACGCGGATTCCCACGGTTCCTCCGAGACCGCGGCGCAGCCTGCTGCCCAGCAGGGTGAGGCGGCCGATCAGCCCGTACTTGCGGGCGATCAGGCCCCGGTAGCGGGCCGTGGTGGCCGGGTCGCAGATCTCCGCCCGCGCCGCCACCTGTTCCCCGGTCGGGTGCCCGCGCAGGTCGCAGGGGCCGACGAGGACGTCGGCGCGGTTGCGGATCCGCTTGACCTTCCAGGAGTCGGCGGCCGTCCACACGCCGAGCGCGTCGCCGTCACGCACCACCCAGACCGGGGTGGCGACCGGGGTGCCGTTCCTGCGGTAGCTGGTGACGAGCAGGTACTTCCCCGCCCCGAGCCGCCCTACCAGGGTGTCGTCCATGCGGCGCAGTCTAGGCCGGGCCCGGGAGTGGGAGACTCGGGCTGTGGTCCGGGACGACGAGGACGGGGGCGGCGGGACGGATGGCGCGGGACGGAGTACGGGAGGTCGCCTGCGACGAGTCGGGGTCGGACGGTGAGAACCTCACCGCCGGCAACACCGACGTCTTCGCGCACGCCAGTGTGCTGCTGCCGGTGGAGTGCGCCGCCGGGTGCGTGCGGGAGATACGGCACCGGATCCGCTCGCCCGCGGAGGAGTACAAGGCCAGCCACCTGCTGCGGGAGAAGCACCGGGCGGTGCTGGAGTGGGTGCTCTCCCCTTCCGGGCCGCTGTACGGGCACGCCCGGGTGGACCTCACCGAGAAGGCGTTCTTCGTGGTGGACCGGGCCCTGGACCTGTTGCTCGGGGACACGGCCGGGGCGGACGTCCTGTACGCGGCGGGAAGAGAGGCCTTCGGCGCGGACGAATGGCGGCGGTTCCTGCGGGCGGCCAACCGGCTGCTGCGGGCCAGGAGCGACGCGGCGCCCGTGGACCCGGTGGACGCCTTCTTCGCCTGCGTCGAGGCGCCGCGGTGTGCGGGGGCGCGGGAGACTCCCGAACCGGCCGCGGCGGTCCTGGAGCGGCTGGCCGGCAGCCGAGAGCGCGCCGAGGCCTACCGCGCCCGGGTCGCCGCAGGCCCGCCCCTGATTCCCGTGCTCAACCCGCTGCCGCCCGCGATCGTGCGGACGGCCGTGCTGTGGAACGAGCCGCCGACCGCCGTGCGGCTCGTGCACGACCGGCAGAACATGCTCACCCCCGACCGCGTCGACTGGCTCCTGCGAACGGCCCGGCAGCGGGGCGTGGCCCTGGACGGCGTGGAACTCGTCCACTCGCGATCGGATCCGCGGGTGCAGATCGCCGACTTCCTCGCCGGCGTCGCCCGCAAGCTCGCCTCCGACGAGCTGAACGGGTACGGCGACCCGGTGCTCACCGCGCTGCTGCGCCCCTATGTCGGTGCGGCCTCCGTCTGGGGGGACGCCCCGAGCTGGGCCCGCCTCGGACCGCTTCCGGACGGCCCCGGCCGGGAGCCGCGGGCCGGCTCGGGTGCGCGCCTCCCCTGTTGACCGGGCGCCCCCGAGGAAGATCACCCGAGCGCCGAACACGGCCGTGCCGGGCGACAGAGGCTGCCCGCTGTTCTCCGAGGGCATCGCCCTGGGGGTGACCTCGGGCGGCAGCGGCGACTGCGCGAGGGGCGGTACGACGTTCTTCCAGCCGGTCGCCAAGGCGCTGTCCGCGCCTGACGTGCGGCTGATCGTGTCCGACGCGCGGCAGGGCACCGGCCGGAGCGCGGAGCCGTCCGCCCCGGCCACCCACGGCGCCATCGCGCCCGGCGCGGCCTCCCCCGGCTCCCCGGCGCCGGTGACCGGCACCGCCGACGGGACCACGCCGCTCTCCCGGCTCTCCGACCCGCACAACGCCGGCCCCGGCCTCCTGGTCATGGGCGGCAGCCTGCGCGAGGGGCGGTACGACGTTCTTCCAGCCGGTCACCAAGGCGCTGTCCGCGCCTGACGTGCGGCTGATCGTGTCCGACGCGCGGCAGGGCACCGGCCGCAGCGCGGAGCCGTCCGCCCCGGCCACCCACGGCGCCATCGCGCCCGGCGCGGCCTCCCCCGGCTCCCCGGCGCCGGTGACCGGCACCGCCGACGGGACCACGCCGCTCTCCCGGCTCTCCGACCCGCACAACGTCGGCCCCGGCCTCCTGGTCATGGGCGGCAGCCTGATCGCCCTGGTGGCCACCCGATGGCTCCGTACGGAACGGGACCACAAGGCCTACCAGAGGTACTACTCGGCGACGTGGGGCTGACGGAGGGCGGAGACGGCCGGGCCGGCGGGGAGGTCGGAGAACGGAGGTCAGGGCCGGCTCAGGCCGCCCTCTCGGACTGCGGGGCGGCCGCGGCCCACTCCATCACCAGGCGCTGGTACTCCTCGCGCTGCTCGGTGGTCAGTATCCCGCCCGACCTGAGCCACAGCGCCCGGATCTCCTCGTTGACCTCCGCGGCCGATCGCTCGGAGGCGGGTTCAACACTGGTGGACATGCCGTGAAGCATATGCCGCCCGACGTGAAGGCGCTGTGAATAAGTACGAGCGATACGGACATATCGGACCGTGTTGCTCATCACGTCAATTCAGCAGGTCACCGACGTGAGTTCACACCTCTTCACACCTCGGCAACGGGTCGCGGCACCGGCCGTGCCCCGACCGTCAGGTGCCCGGCTTGCGGCCGTAGACGAAGACGTCGTCGCCCTTCTTCAGCAGCGACCAGTATTTCTTGGCGTCCTTCGTCGTCATGTTCACGCAGCCGTGCGAGCCCGGCGGGTTCCACATGCTCAGGCCGACGGAGTGGAAGGCCTGGCCGCCGTCGAAGAACTGGCTGTAGGGCATGGGCACGTTGTAGAGGGTGGAGACGTGGTCGATGTCCCGCCAGTAGATCTTCTTCAGGCCGGTGCGGGTCGTGTACCCCTTGCGTCCCGTGCGCACCGGCACCGGCCCGTAGACGAGCCGGCTGCCGTCCTGTATCCAGCTGAGCTGGAGCGTGAGGTCGACACAGGCGATACGGCCTTTGTTGACCGGGCACTTGCCGCTCTTGTCGGGCTTCTTGCCCACAGCCTTCTGCTTGTTCATGAGATCCATCACGCCCCAGGTGACGGAACCCGCGTAGCCGATGTTCGGCGTGATGCCGTGCTTGTTCTGGAAGGCCCGGATGGCCTTGCAGTCGGCGGCCGACTGCCGTCCGTCGACCGGCCGCCCGAGGAACTTCTCCACCTTCTTCTGGTACGGCCCCGCCTTCGTCGTGCAACTCGCCGCCTGCGCCGGTGTGGTACCGAGCGCGAGCGCGAGCGGCGCCACCAGCCCCGTGACGCCCAGTACGACCGCTCCCCGCCTGCCGATTTGCCTCATAACGGCCTTGCCCCCTCGGTGCGTTCCGGCACTTCCCGACACCTAGACCGTTGGCGGGGCACACCGGTTGCAAAGCGGCGCGTGCCGAGACGAAACGGTGACACTCGCCCGGCCGTCGAGGCCGGGGCCGGGTCCGCTCAGGTGTCCGCCTCTTCCCGCTCCTCCTGAACGGCCGCGCGGAAGGCGGTGTTGACCGCGGTGAGGCCACCGTCGACGGTCAGGGTGGTGCCGGTGATCCAGGCCGCGTCGCGGGAGGCGAGGAAGGCCACCGCGGCGGCGATGTCCTCGGGTTCGCCGACCCGGCCCAGCGGGTACAGGCAGCGGACCCGGTCCAGTTCGGCCTCCCGCCCCTCCCAGGCCGAGGTGCGGACCGTGCCCGGCACCACCAGGTTGACGCGGACCCCGCGGGCGGCGGCGTGTCCGGCGAGGGTGCGGGTGAGCGAGGCCAGCCCCGCCTTGGCCGCGCTGTAGCCGTGGTTGCCGAAGTCCTGGACGCCGTTGACCGAGCCGATGCTGACGATCGCTCCCCTGCCGCCCGCCGCCAGGTGGGGCAGGGCGGCGCGGCAGCAGCGGTAGGCGCCGGTCAGGGTGACGTCGAGGTCGCGGGCCCATACCGCTTCCGGGCCGTCCTCGAACAGCGGGGTGTCGGGCGTGCAGTGGGCCGCGCAGTTGACCAGGACGTCAAGGGATCCGAAGGTACGGACGGCCAGTTCCACTGCCGCCGGGACCGCGTCCCGGTCCGCGACGTCCAACGCGTGGGCCCGCGCGGTGAGTCCGCGCTCGCGCAGCGCCGCAGCCGTCTGCTCCGCCACGTCCCCGTCCACGTCGGTGACCAGGACCCCGGCCCCCTCCTCGGCCAGCCGGCGCGCGGTGGCCGCGCCGATGCCCCGGCCCGCGCCGGTGATGAGAACCCCGTGTCCATCGAATCGCCCACTGTCCGTCATGGGCCGAACCTACTGCCCAGAAGGGCCTCCCGGGCAGTCAGCGCGCGCATGTCCCCCATCCCGCGACTTGGCGCAACTCCTCGCGTTCATCGGCGCCGTGGCCGGCGGACCCGGAGGAGCGGCGGCTCGGCCGGACGCGATCAGCGGCGGTCCGGCGGGCTCCGGTCAGCGGTAGCCGGTCGGGTCGGCCGGCCGGCCCGCGTCCTGGACTTCGACGAGGTAGCGCCAGGCGTCGGGGCGGCTGCCGTCCAGGTCGGTGAAGCCGTAGACCCGGGCGAGGCCGCCGCTGGAGAGGGAACGGCCGTTCCAGCGCGCCACCTTGGGATCCGCGGCCAGGGCGGCGACGGCGCGGCCCACATAGCGCGGGGTCTCGGAGATGGCGAAGTGCGGGACGCGGTCCAGGGCGTCGCGCCAGTTGTCCTCCCGGACCCCGAAGTGGTCGAGCATCAGCTCCGAGCGCAGCCAGCCGGGGGTGAGGGCCACCGCGGTGGCGCCGCGCGGGCCGACTTCGTGGCCGAGCGCGAAGGCCATGCGCAGAACGGAGGCCTTGGCGAGGTCGTAGAAGAAGTTGACGCGGTAGGTGTCCCGGTTGTACTCGGCGGTGCCGTCGGTCATCTCCACCACCAGGCCACCGGGGTGACGCAGCAGCAGCGGCAGGGCATAGTGGCTGGTGATCGCGTGTGTCTCCACCGCGAGCCGGAGCAGCCGCAGTCCGTTGTCGAGGTCGTGCTCCCACACCGGGGTGTCCCACGCGAAGAGGTGCTCCGCGCCCCAGATGTCGTTGACGAGGACGTCGAGACGGTCCTGCTCGCGCGCGATGCGGTCCACGAGGGCGCGGACCTGGTCGGGCTCCAGGTGGTCGGTCGGTACGGCGATGCCGTGGCCGCCCGCCTCGGTGACCAGGTCGGCGGTGTCCTCGATGGTCTCGGGGCGGTCGTACTCCGAGCGGCGGGCGCGGGTGGTCCGTCCGGTGACGTAGACGGTGGCGCCGGCCGCGCCGAGCTCCACCGCGATCCCCCGGCCGGCTCCCCGCGTCGCCCCCGCGACCAGCGCGACCTTGCCTTCCAATGGGCCCTGCATGTGCGACCTCCCGATGCGTCTTCCGTCGATGCCGTCATCGAGGATGCCCGGGAAACCGGACATCTTCTGTCGCCTTTGGGGGCGGGAAACGGGAAACGCGGACGGGCCGCACGAGCGCCTCTCGGCCTCGTGCGGCCCGCCCTCCGGACTCGTTGGCTCCCGGCCCGGTCCCGCCCAGTCAGTGCCCGCGGGCGATCCACTCCTGGAGGTGCGGGGCCTCGGCGCCGATGGTGGTCGCGTCGCCGTGGCCGGTGAGGACCTTCGTCTCGGGCGGCAGCGTCAGCAGCCGGTCGCGGATCGAGTCGATGATCGTCGGGAAGTGGGAGTAGGAACGGCCGGTGGCGCCGGGGCCGCCCTGGAAGAGCGTGTCCCCGGTGAAGACCACGCCGAGTCCCGGGTCGTACAGGCAGATCGCGCCCGGGGCGTGGCCGGGCGTGTGCAGGACCTTCAGGTCGGCGCCGGCCGCCTCGATGACCTGGCCGTCGACCAGGTGCTCGTCGGGATCCCGGTTCGGGTGGGTCATCTTCCACAGCGGCAGGTCGTCGGCGTGCAGCCAGATCGTCGCGCCGGTGAGGTCGGCGAGCGCCGGGGCCGCGTTGACGTGGTCGTTGTGGGCGTGGGTGCACACGATGGCGGTCAGCCGGCGGTCGCCGACCGCCGCGGCGATGGCCTCCGCGTCGTGGGCGGCGTCGATGACGACGGCCTCATGGTCGTCGCCGACGATCCACACGTTGTTGTCGACGTCCCAGGTGCCGCCGTCGAGCGTGAACTGCCCGGAGGTGACGAGGCGTTCGATGCGGGCGGCCATCAGAGCACCACCACCGAGCGCAGCACGTCGCCGTGGTGCATCCGCTCGAACGCCTTCTCCACCTCGTCCAGTTGGATGGTCTCGGTGACGAACTTGTCCAGCGGCAGGCGTCCTTGCAGGTGCAGGTCGATGAGAATCGGGAAGTCCCGGGAGGGCAGGCAGTCGCCGTACCAACTCGACTTCAGCGCCCCGCCGCGTCCGAAGACGTCCAGCAGCGGCAGTTCCAGCTTCATCTCCGGTGTCGGCACCCCGACCAGGACGACCGTGCCGGCCAGGTCACGGGCGTAGAAGGCCTGCCGGTACGTCTCGGGGCGGCCGACCGCCTCGATGACGACGTCGGCGCCGAAGCCGCCGGTCAGCTCACGGATGGCCTCGACCGGGTCGGTCTCCTTGGAGTTGACCGTGTGCGTGGCACCCATGGTGCGGGCGGTCTCGAGCTTGCGGTCGTCGATGTCGACGGCGATGACCTTCGCCGCGCCCGCCAGGTACGCCCCGGCGATCGCCGCGTCGCCGACGCCGCCGCAGCCGATGACGGCGACCGAGTCGCCGCGGCCGACGTTGCCGGTGTTGATCGCCGCGCCGATGCCGGCCATCACGCCGCAGCCCAGCAGACCGGCCACCGCCGGGGAGACCGACGGGTCGACCTTGGTGCACTGACCGGCCGCCACCAGGGTCTTCTCGGCGAACGCGCCGATCCCGAGCGCCGGGGAGAGTTCCGTGCCGTCGGTCAGGGTCATCCGCTGACGGGCGTTGTGGGTGTCGAAGCAGTACCAGGGCCGCCCGCGCAGGCAGGCGCGGCACTTGCCGCACACGGCCCGCCAGTTGAGGATCACGAAGTCGCCGGGCGCGACGTCGGTGACGCCGTCGCCGACCGACTCCACGACCCCGGCGGCCTCGTGGCCGAGCAGGAACGGGAACTCGTCGTTGATTCCGCCCTGCTTGTAGTGCAGGTCGGTGTGGCAGACGCCGCAGGCCTGGATCCGTACGACGGCCTCTCCCGGCCCCGGGTCCGGCACGACGATCGTCTCGACCCGCACCGGTTCGTTCTTGCCGGGTGCGATCACGCCGCGCACTTCCTGCGCCATGGTGGTGGTCCCTTCCGTCGAGCGGTGTACGTCCTCCGACCCTACGTCCGATTGATCGGTAAGGGCACCGAGGGGGGCCTCTGATCTGCGGGGACGGGCGGGCGAGGCGCCGGCGCCCGGCCAGCCGGACGGATCAGTGCTGGATGGCGGGAACCAGCCCGAAGACCGGCGAGACCAGGCCGGTGACCTGGTTCAGCCGGTTCACCCGGTTGAGATCGCGTACATGGTCGACCCCGGAGAGCTGTTCGGAGGCCGTGGCCAGTTCGGCCCGGTGCTCGGCCTGGACACCGGTCCCGGGGAGCGAGTCGAGCAGGCCGAGGGGCTGGAGGCCGCCGACGGACGGGGCGCCCGCGGCGCTCGCGGGCAGCGCGGTCGGGCCCGTGACCGAGACGGCGAGTCCGACGGCGGCGACGACGCGCCGAGTGCAGATCATGCCCTCGGCAACGCCGTCCGGGCCCGCCCGGACACGGGCTCGCGGCCGCGCTCACCCGTCGGGCGCAGCGCCCGGACCGCGTTTGCCGTGCCCGCCGGGGCGGAGGAGTCTCGAACTGTGAGGTCCGTCGCGGCCCGCTCCTTCCCGGGCCGCGGCCCTCGTAGGAGGTCATCATGTCCACCTCGGCAAGCCCCGCCTTCGACACCGACACACTCCGCCGCGGCATCGAAGGAGACACGGCGGACACGCTGCTGTCGCTCTACGCGGACGACGCGGAGATCCGCATCGTGGACCGCAACACCCAGCCCAGCAGCCCCAAGGTCCTGCACGGCCGGGACGAGATCGGCACGATGCTCCAGGACGTCTACGGCCGCGACATGACGCACCGCCTGGAGCAGTGCGTCGTGCAGGGCGACCATGCCGCGTACGTGGAGTCCTGCCAGTACGCGGACGGCGTCCGTGTCCTCGCGGAGTCCATGGTGTCGCTGCGCGACGGCAGGATCGCCGAACAGATACTGATCCAGGCATGAGACGAATAGGCAGGAAGGCCACCAGGTTCCAGGTCGGCTCCCGCCTGCCCTTGACCTTCTCGGCCCGCGCCGGCCTGGGCCGGTCCCGCTCGGCCCTGTCGCGCCTGCCGGGGCCGGCGTCCGCGGCGTCCCGCCTGGCGTCCGCCGCGCTGGTCCGGTCGCTGCGGCGGGCGGCGCGGCCTCGTCAAGGCCGCACGCAGCGCGCGGCCTTCGCCCCGGACCGGCCGTGTCGGTTAGGGTGAGACGGGACCGTGACTGGCGCTGAGGTGGAGCACCACCGGGGAGCGGTCCACGCAGAGTCGTGAGCCGCGCGCCTGGGCGATTCCCCGAACGCCCAGGAGTGGACCATGTCCCAGGCCCGTCCGATGGACGGCACCGCGCTCGCCCGCCGTGTCGTCGAGGAGACCGCCCAGAAGGCCGCCGCACTCACCGAACGCACCGGTACGGTGCCCTGTCTGGCGACCGTGCTGGTCGGTGAGGACCCCGCCTCCGTCACTTATGTGCGGATGAAGCAGAACCGCTGCCGCAAGGCCGGTATCGACTCCCGCCACGTGGCGCTGCCGGCCGCGACCACCACCGAGGAACTGTTCGGCACGCTGCGGTCGCTGTCCAAGGATCCCTCCGTGCACGGCATCCTGCTCCAGCACCCCGTCGGCGAGCACATCGACGAACGGGCCGCGTTCGAGGCGATCGCGCCCGAGAAGGACGTCGACGGGGTCACCTGTGCTTCGTTCGCGGCGATGAGCTTCGGCCTGCCGGGGTTCGTGTCCTGCACGCCCGGCGGCATCCTGCGGCTGCTCGACGAGTACGACGTCGAGCTCCGCGGCCGCCGCGCCGTCGTGGTGGGCCGCAGCGCGATCCTCGGCAAGCCCGTGGGGATGCTGCTGCTCGCGCGGGACGCGACGGTGACGTACTGCCACTCGCGGACTTCGGACCTGGCGGCCGCCGTGCGCGAGGCGGACATCGTGGTCGCCGCGGTGGGCCGGCCCCGGCTCATCCGCGGCGAGGACGTCAAGCCCGGCGCCGTCGTGATCGACGCGGGCTACAACCCGGGCAACGTCGGCGACGTCGACTTCGACTCCGCCGTGGAGCGGGCCTCGCTGATCACCCCGGTGCCCGGTGGTGTGGGCCCGATGACGATCGCGACGCTGCTGGAGCAGACCGTGACGGCCGCCGCCCGGCAGCTCGAGGTGTGACCGGCGCGTGGCGTGCGGTGCCCTCGCCGCCGGTCCCCGCCGCGTGCCACCGGTCCGCGCGGGGCCGACGTAGCGGCGGCCCGCTGCGGAACCGCGGCAGGGGCCGGAGCAGGGGTGAAGGCACCGACACCCCTCGGGTCGTTCACGGGCGGCGGGCGGCCGCGCGGCCATACTGACCGTCGTGCGCGTAGCGATCATGACGGCCGGATCCCGGGGCGACGTCGCTCCCTTCACCGGACTGGGGCACGGCCTGGCTCTCGCGGGTCACGAGGTCACCCTGGTCACGCACGGATGCTTCGAACCGCTGGTCGCGGGCTCGGGCCTCGGCTTCCACCCGCTGCCGGTGGACCCGCGGGCCGAGCTGGAGTCCTCGCGCGGGCGGGGGCTGCATCGCAGCGCGACCGGCGCGGGCAAGATGCTGCGGGCCGTGGGTCTTGTGCGGTCGGCCATCGCCCGGATGACGGACGACCTGATCGCGGCGGCCGAGAAGAGCGACCTACTGCTGCTCGCCGGCTCGCTGGGGCCGGTCGGGCACGCCATCGCCGAGGCGCTGAACCTGCCCAGCATGGGCGCCCATCTGCAACCGCTCTCCCCTACAAGGGAGTTCGCTCCTCCGCTGCTGGGCGGCGGACACTGGGGCGCGGCTGCGAACCGCCTCGCCGGGCACGGTGTGAACCTGGCCGTGGAGCGGGTCTTCTCGGCGGCCGTACCCGCCGTACGGAGCCGGCTGGGGCTGCCGCCCGCCCGCGCCGGCACCGGGCGGCGCATCCGCCGGGGGCAGCGCCTGCCGGTGTACCACGGCTTCAGCCCGCTCGTGGTGCCCAGGCCCCGCGACTGGCCCAGTGCGCTCCAGGTGTGCGGGTACTGGTGGCCGTACGACCGTTACACACAACTCCCGGACGAGCTGTGGGACTTCCTCGACGCAGGCCCTCCGCCGGTCTACGTGGGGCTGGGCAGCGCCACCGTGCCCGACCCCGAGCGGCTCAGCGACAGCATCGTGCGCGCGCTGCGCCGGGCCGGACTGCGCGGTGTGGTCCAGCGGGGTTGGGCGGGGCTGGAGGCGTCCGGCGAGGACATGCTGACCATCGGCGAGGTCCCGCACTCCGCGCTGTTCCCGCGGCTGGCGGGCGTGGTGCACCACGCCGGGGCGGGCACGACCGCGGCCGGGCTGCGGGCCGGCGTCCCCGCGGTGCCCGTGCCCGTCCAGTTCGACGAGGGCTTCTGGGCCGATCGTCTCGTCACTCTCGGCGTGGCACCCTGCGCGGTTCCGCTGCGCGCCCTCACCGCGGACAGCCTCGCCGCGGCCCTGGTCCGTGCCACCCGGGACTACGGCCACCGCGAACGAGCGCGGGCCCTCGGCGCCCGGATCCGCGAGGAGAACGGACTGGCACCGGTACTGAACGCGGTCGAACAGCTCGCCCGCTAGGGCCTCCGGGCGGCCGGGTGGCCACCGGATGCCCGGCAGCCGGCGGGGCGGGCGGCCGCCCTGGCCAGGGGACATCGCAACCAGGCGGTGCTCCGCCCGTACCGGAGGCCGTCGGATGCCCGGCGGCCGGCGGGGCGGACCCGTTCGCTGCCCGCCTCGTCCCGGGACGCCTCGACCCGACAGAGCCGGAGGCGTCGGGGCAATGGATTAACCGTCAACAAAGCCTGTCGCACCACTCGCCGCCGCCCTGACACGGCCATAGAGTGACGTACACCACACGGTCGACGATATTTCCCCCACCCACGCCCATACGGTCCCCGGAGGGAACATGACCCATATCTCGGTCACGGTGGACGGCACGGCCTACGAGGACGAGGTGGAACCCCGTCTTCTGCTGGTCCACTATCTGCGCGACCGCCTCGGACTGACCGGTACCCCGATCGGTTGCGACACCTCGAACTGCGGAGCCTGCACGGTCGAGTTGGACGGCACGAGCGTCAAGAGCTGCACGGTGCTGGCCGTCCAGGCGGACGGCGGCGAGGTGACCACGGTCCAGGGACTGGCGAAGGACGGCGAGTGGACGGAGCTGCAGCGCGCGTTCCACGAGCGGCACGCGCTGCAGTGCGGCTACTGCACCCCTGGGATGATCATGGCCGCGCGTGATCTGCTGCGGGAGAACCCCCACCCCGACTCCGACGAGGTGCGCAAGGCGCTGGAGGGCAACCTGTGCCGGTGCACCGGCTACCAGAACATCGTCCGCGCGGTGCTCGCCGTCGCCGAGGGGGAGACGGCCTCCGGTGAGCGGACCGGGTCCGCACAGGAGGTGACGGCATGACCGACCAGGCCGTCGAACGCGAGGTCGGCAGGGCCCGGCTGCGCAAGGAGGACGCCCGGCTGATCACCGGGCAGACCAACTGGACCGACAACATCACCGTCACCGGACTGCTGCACCTGGCCGTCCTGCGCAGCCCCATGGCGCACGCCCGCATCGAACGGATCGACGTCTCCCCCGCCCTGGAACGCCCCGGCGTCGTCGCCGCCTTCAGCGGCCGCGACCTCGCCGAGGGACTCGGCTCGCTGCCCTGCGCCTGGCCGGTCACCGAGGACATGGTGCTGCCGGACCACCCGCCGGTCGCGGTCGACGAGGTGCGCCACGCCGGTGACCCGGTGGCGGTCGTGGTGGCCCGCGACCGGTACGCGGCGGCCGACGCGCTGGAGGCGATCGAGGTCGACTACGAGCCCCTGCCGCCGGTCCTGGACCTGGAGGAGGCGCTCGCCGAGGACGCGCCGCTGGTCCACGCCGACAAGGGCACCAACCGGGCCTATGTGTGGCCGCTGAAGACCGGCGAGGACTTCGAGGCGGTCAAGCAGCGCGCCGACGTCGTCCTCAAGCGCCGCTACCGGCAGCAGCGCCTCATTCCCAACGCCATGGAGCCGCGCGCGGTCGTCGTCACCCCGCTCGCCGCCTCCGGGGAGTTCACGGTGTACTCGGCGACGCAGATCCCGCACATCCTGCGGATCATGCTCTCGGTGGTCACCGGCGTGCCCGAGCACAAGCTGCGGGTGGTCGCGCCCGACGTGGGCGGCGGCTTCGGCTCCAAGCTCCAGGTGTACGGCGAGGAGGCCATCGCGGTCGAGGTCGCGCGCAGGCTGGGACGGCCGGTGAAGTGGACCGAGTCCCGCTCCGAGGGCTATCTGGCCACCCACCACGGCCGCGGCATGATCCAGGACATCGAGATCGCCGCGACCCGCGAGGGCCGGCTGCTCGGCCTCAAGGTCGACCTGCTCGCCGACATGGGCGCCTACCTGATGCTGGTCACTCCCGGCATCCCGATCCTGGGCGCGTTCATGTACCCGGCGATCTACAAGATGGACGCCTACGAGTTCAACTGCACCGGCGTGTTCACCACTCGCACCCCGACCGACGCCTACCGCGGTGCCGGGCGCCCGGAGGCCACGTACGCCATCGAGCGGGCCATGGACGAACTCGCCGCCGAGGTCGGTCTGGACCCGGTGGAGGTGCGGCGGCGGAACTGGATCCGGCACGAGGAGTTCCCGTACACCTCCATCGCGGGCCTGACCTACGACAGCGGGAACTACGAGGCGGCGACCGAGAGGGCGCTCGCCCTGTTCGGGTACGACGACCTGCGCGCCGAGCAGCAGAAGCGCAACGAGCGCGGGGACAGCGTGCGCCTGGGCATCGGCGTGTCGACGTACACGGAGATGTGCGGGCTGGCGCCGAGCCGGGTGCTGCGGGACCTGAGGTACTCGGCCGGCGGCTGGGAGGCGGCGAGCATCCGCATGCTGCCCACCGGCAAGGTCGAGGTGGTCACCGGCACCAGCCCGCACGGGCAGGGCCACGTGACCTGCTGGAGCCAGATCGCCGCGGACGTGCTGGGCGTGCCGTTCGAGGACGTCGAGGTGCTGCACGGCGACACCCAGGCAGCCCCGCAGGGCATGGACACCTACGGCTCGCGCTCACTGGTCGTGGGCGGGTCGGCGGTGCACCGCGCCGCCGAGAAGGTGGTCGCCAAGGCGCGGAAGGTCGCGGCGCACCTGCTGGAGGCCAGCGAGGACGACCTGGAGTTCGAGGGCGGCGTGTTCTCGGTGAAGGGCTCGCCCGAGGCGCGCAGGACCATCCAGGAGATCGCCTTCGAGACGTTCACCTCGCACGACGTGCCCGACGGCATGGAACCCACCCTCAACTCCGAGCACCTGCTCGACCCGGAGAACTTCTCCTACCCGCACGGCACCCATCTGTGCGCGGTCGAGGTCGACACCGAGACCGGCCGGACCCGTATCCGCTCCTACGTCTGCGTGGACGACGTGGGCCGGGTGATCAACCCGGTGATCGTCGAGGGGCAGGTGCACGGCGGACTGGCCCAGGGCATCGCGCAGGCGCTGTACGAGGAGGCCGTGTACGACGCGGAGGGCAACCTGGTCTCCGGCACGATGGCCGACTACCTGGTGCCGTCGGCGGCGGACCTGCCCGACTTCGTGACCGACCGGACCGAGACGCCCGCGGTCTCCAACCCGCTCGGCGCCAAGGGCGTCGGCGAGGCGGGCACCATCGCATCGACGCCCGCCGTCGTCAACGCGATCGTGGACGCGCTGCGCCCGCTGGGCGTGCACGACGTGCGGATGCCGTGCACCCCCGAGCGGGTGTGGGAGGCCGTGCGGTCCGCGCAGGCGCAGTCGGCACAGAAGGAGGCCCCGGCATGATTCCCCCCGCATTCGACTACGCCCGCCCGACCAGTGTCGACGAGGCCGTGCGCACACTCGCCGACGCGGGCGAGGACGCGAAGGTGCTGGCCGGGGGGCAGAGCCTGCTGCCGCTGCTGCGGCTGCGGCTGGCCTTTCCCGAACTCGTCGTCGACATCGGGCGGATCCCCGAGCTGCGCGGGGTCCGCGAGGACGGTGACACGCTGGCCATCGGGGCGCTGACCACGCACCACGAGGTCGTCCACGACCCGCTGGTGCGGCGGCACGCGGGCCTGCTGGCCCAGGCCACCGAGACGGTGGCCGATCCCGCGGTACGGCACCGGGGAACGCTCGGCGGCTCACTCGCGCACGCCGACCCGGCCGGGGACCTGCCCGCGGTGGCGCTGGCGCTGGACGCCGAACTGGTCGCCGAGGGGCCCGGCGGGCGGCGCACGATCCCGGCGCGCGAGTTCTTCGCCGACTATCTGCAGACCGCGCTGGCCCCCGACGAGCTCCTGGTGGAGGTACGGGTGCCCAAGCGGGAGGGCTGGGGCTACCGGTACGAGAAGTTCCACCGGGTGGCGCAGTCCTGGGCCATGGTCGGCGTGGCCGCGCTGGTGCGGCGCGACGACGGGGGCATCGCGGAGACGCGGATCGGGCTGACCAACATGGGCGCGACCCCGCTGCGGGCCGCGGCGGCGGAGGAGGCGCTGGCCGGTGCCGGCGACGCCGACGCGGTGGCGCGGGCGGCCCAGTCGGCGGCCGAGGGCACCCGGCCCTCGCGGGACGCGTCGGCCTCGCCCCAGTACCGGGCGCACCTCGCACGGGTGCTGACCAAGCGGGCGGTCCTGGCCGCCGCCGGGATGGGGTGAGCGCCGATCACTTCCATGGACAGCCCCGAGCAGGTGCGCTCCCGTCTGGAGGAGACCGGCTACCTCGTCGACGACGGGCTCGCCATCGCCTGCTTCCTGGCGCTGCGGCTGCACCGGCCGGTCTTCTGCGAGGGCGACGCGGGCGTCGGCAAGACGGCGCTCGCCTCCGCCCTCGCCGAGGCACTCGACGCGCCCCTGATCCGGCTCCAGTGCCATGAGGGCATCGACGCCTCCCAGGCGCTGTACGACTGGGACTTCCCGCGTCAGCTGCTGCATCTGCGGGCCGCCGAGGCTGCCGGGGTCAGGGACGCCGAGCGGCTGGAGCGCGAGCTGTACGACCGGCGGTTCCTGGTCGCCCGGCCGCTGCTGCGGGCTCTGCAGACGCAGCCGTCGGTGCTGCTGGTCGACGAGATCGACCGCGCCGACGACGAGTTCGAGGCGTTCCTGCTCGAGGTGCTGTCGGAGTTCCAGGTGACGATTCCGGAGCTGGGCACCCTGCGGGCCGAGGTGCCGCCGGTGGTCGTCCTGACCTCCAACCGCACCCGCGAGGTGCACGACGCGCTGAAGCGGAGGTGCCTGTACCACTGGTTCGACCATCCCGGCTTCGGCCGCGAACTCGCCATCGTCCGGCGCAGGTTGCCGCAGGTGTCGGCCCGTCTCGCGGAGCAGGTGACCGCGCTGGTGCAGGCCCTGCGCGCCGAGGACCTGCTCAAGCCGCCGGGTGTGGCCGAGACCCTGGACTGGGCACGCGCCCTGGAGGCCCTCGGGGCCGACGAGGTGGACGCGGAGCTGGCGGTGGCCACCCTGGGATCGGTGCTGAAGTACCGCGAGGACACCGACCGGGCCCGTGGTCTGGACTTCGCCGCGGTCCTCGCGGGACGGGGAGCGTGATCGGCGTGGCCGGGGAACGGCGGGGACGACTCCCGACCGCGAACATCACGGGCGGCGTGGGCCCCAGCACGGCCGCGGGGGCGGGCGGGCATGGTGAAGGCCGTGGGCCGGGGGGCGACGCCGCGCTGCTGGGTTTCGCGCGGGCGCTGCGGGCAGCCGGGGTCGCGGCGAGCGCCGAGCGGGTGCACGCCTTCCTGTGCGCGGTGGACGCGCTGCGCCCCGGGCTGCGGACGGACGTGTACTGGGCGGGCCGGGTGACGCTGTGCGGGGACCGGGACGACCTGGAACGCTACGAGCGGGTGTTCGCCGCGTACTTCGGCACCGACGGGACACCGGCCCGCCCGGCTCGGACCGCTCCCCCGCCCCGGCCGCGGCTGGTCCTGCGGGAGGCGCCGGCCGGGGCGCGCACCGGACCGCCCGGAGAGGAGCCGCAGGGGCCGCCCACCGCCACGCTCGCCAGCTCCGCAGAGGTGCTGCGCCACCGCGACGTGGCGGAACTGGACCCCGCGGAACGCGCGCAGGTGCGCCGGCTGCTCGCCGCGTTCGCGCTGCGCGGGCAGCCGCGGCGCACCGCGCGGCGACGGCCGGCCCGGCGCGGGGACGTCGACCCGCACCGCACCGTGCGGGAACTGCTCCGGCTGGGCGGCGAGCCCGCGCTGCTGCGGCGGCACGCGCGCGCGAAGCGGCCGCGGCGGGTGGTGCTGCTGGTCGACGTCAGCGGATCCATGGGGCCCTACGCCGACGCGCTGCTGCGCTTCGCGCACGCCGCCGCCCGGGGGCGGCGCACGGAGGTGTTCACCATCGGCACCCGGCTGACCCGGGTGACCCGGGAGCTGTCGCACCGCGACCCGGACCTGGCCATGGCCGCGGTCGCCGAGGCCGTGCCCGACTGGCGCGGGGGCACCCGCCTGGGTGAGCTGCTGCGGGAGTTCCTCGACCGCTGGGGCCAGCGGGGCATGGCGCGCGGCGCCGTCGTGGTACTGCTGTCCGACGGGTGGGAGCGCGGCGACCCGCACCTGCTCGCCGCCCAGATGCGGCGCCTGCACCGGCTCGCGCACCGGGTGATCTGGTCCAACCCCCGCAAGGCTCGCCCGGGATACGCGCCCCTCGCCGCCGGGATGGCGGCGGCGCTGCCCAGCGTGGACGACTTCGTCGAGGGTCACAGCCTGGCCGCGCTGGAGCGTCTGGCGGCAGTGGTACAGGGCGCCGGCACGGACACGGCCGGTGAGGCGCGGGGGTTGTGGGAGAGGAGCTGAGCGTGCGGGAGATTCTTCCGGTACTGGAGCGGTGGTACGCGGCGCGGGTGCCGTTCGGCCTCGCCACCGTCGTCACGGTCAGTCGTAGCGCGCCGCGCGAACCCGGTGCGGCGATGGCCGTGGGGCCGGACGACGAGGTGGTGGGGAGCGTGTCCGGAGGGTGCGTGGAGGGGGCGGTGTTCGACCTGGCCCAGGAGGTGGCGGCCGGCGGCGAGGCACGGGTGGCGACGTTCGGCTACAGCGACGAGGACGCGTTCGCGGTGGGGCTCACCTGCGGTGGTGAGATCTCCGTGCTGGTCCGGCCGGTGACTGAGGAGTCCGACCCGACCTTCGGCGCGGTCGCCGCGTCCGTCGCCGCGGGCGACCCGGTGACCGTGGCGACCGTGGTCGACGGACCGGCCCCGCGCGGGGCGACGCTCGCGGTGTGGCCCCATACGGTGGCGGGCACGCTGGGCGCGTCCGGCCTGGACGTGGCGGTGACCGCCGACGCCCGCGGCGAACTCGCCCTGGGCGCCACCGGCCTCAGGCACTACGGGGCGCACGGCGAGCGCCGCGAGGACGCCGTCACGGTGTTCCTGCACTCCTTCGCCCCGCCGCCGCGGATGCTGGTGTTCGGCGCGATCGACTACGCGGCCGCGGTGGCCCGTATCGGCGCCTTCCTCGGCTACCGCGTCACGGTGTGCGACGCCCGCCCGGTGTTCGCCACGCCGAAACGCTTCCCCGAGGGCGTGGAGGTGGTCGTGGACTGGCCCCACCGCTACCTGCACGCAACGGACACCGACGAGCGCACGGTGATCTGCGTCCTGACCCACGACCCGAAGTTCGACGTGCCGCTGCTGGACGAGGCGCTGCGCCGGCCTGCCGCCTACATCGGCGCGATGGGCAGCCGCCGTACCCACCACGACCGGCTGGAGCGGCTGATCGACGCCGGCCTGTCGGAGGACGAGCTCGCCCGGCTGCGCTCCCCCGTGGGTCTCGACCTCGGCGCCCGTACCCCGGAGGAGGTGGCCGTGTCCGTCGCGGCCGAGATCGTCGCGCTGCGCTGGGGCGGCACCGGTGCGCCCCTGACCGCGACCGCCGGAGCCATCCACGCGACCGGCTCCGCCTGAGTACGAGGAGAAGTCATGGAACTGAACCACGAGTTCACCGTGCCCGTGCCGGTCGACGACGCCTGGCGGGCGCTCCTGGACATCGAACGCGTGGCGCCGTGTCTGCCGGGTGCCACCGTGCAGGAGTACGACGGCAAGACCGTGACCGGATCGGTCAAGGTCAAGCTGGGGCCGATCACGGTGACGTACAGGGGGACGGCGGTCTTCGAGGAGCAGGACGAGGCGGCGCACCGCATGGTCCTCATCGCCAGCGGCCGGGAGACGCGCGGTCAGGGCACGGCGCGCGCCACCGTCACGGGCACGCTTCAGGAGCGTGGCGGCGCCACGGCGGTGTCGGTGCGGACCGATCTGACGGTGACCGGCCGCCCGGCGCAGTTCGGGCGCGGAGTGCTGGCGGAGGTGGGCGACCGGCTGGTGGGGCAGTTCGCCGACTGCCTTTCGCAGCGCCTCGCCGAGAAGCCTCCCGTGGCCGCCGAGGGCGCCGCCGGTGGCGCCCCGACGGAGGTGCTCGAGGAGCCCGCGGAGCACGCGGCCCGATACGCGGAGCCCGAGCCGCTGGATCTGCTGCGCACCGCCGGCGTGCCGGTCGCCAAGCGTGCCGCCGTGGCGGTCGGCGCGGCCCTGGCGGTGGCTCTGCTGATCGTGGGCGTACGACGGCTCCGGCGTCCCTGACCGGACGGCCACCGGCCCCATGTCCGGTGCGGAGGGTGCTCGTGAGCCTCGATCGGTCCCTCGTTGCCCCTGTGACCTGCTGTTTCCGGCTTGTTCCGGGTTTCTCCGGGGTTTTGCGGATTCGGTGGTGTGAGGCGGTGCGGGAAGGGTACGCGCGCCATCAACGGATGAGGCATGCATGGCCTCTGCAGCACATGTGCAGCACATCCGAGTGGGAAGGAGGTCCGTGACAACGCATACTCGCAACGCCCGGGCCGCCGCCACGCACGGAGCGGCCCGGATCTCGCCGAGAAGTCGGAAACGAGAAAGGGAAGAGTGACCCCGGGGCAGCCCCTGAGCTCAGGGGCTGCCCTCCTGCGCGGTCAGACGTCGCGCGGCCCCGGGAAGTCACGCGATCCCGGCGCGGCACCGGCACGTCACGGGGTCCGGCGCGGCAGCCGGTGCAGTTCCACGTCGGTCAGACGGCCGCGCGTGACGCCGGCGGTCATGTAGGTGCAGTGGGGCTGACGGCGGCGGTCGGTCGGGGAGCCCGGGTTGAGCAGGCGCAGACCGGAGGGCGCGGTCGTGTCCCAGGGGATGTGGCTGTGGCCGAAGACCAGGACGTCGAGGTCGGGGAAGCGGGCGGCGCAGCGGGCCTCCCGGCCCTGGGCGGGTCCGGTCTCGTGGACGGCGCCGAAGCGCAGCCCGTCCAGGTCGGCGTGGGCCACCTCCGGCAGCCGGGCGCGCAGTTCGGGGCCGTCGTTGTTGCCGTACACGGCGATCAGGCGGCGGCTGCGGCTCTCCAGCAGATCGAGCGTGGCGGCGTCGACCCAGTCTCCGGCGTGGAAGACGACGTCGGCGTGCGGGAGTTCGGCGAGCAGTCGCGCAGGCAGTTCCTTGGCGCGCTTGGGCAGATGGGTGTCGGACATCAGCAGCAGACGCACGAGGTCAGCGTACTGCGGGTGGCGCGGGGGAGGCGCCTGGTTGATCTTCAGTCAAAACTGTTCAGTCCAGGCTGGACAGTTCCGCCCGGGCGGTTCTACGGTGCTCCCATGGATCACAAGGCCGGCGAGGTACCGCCGGATGTCTCCGTCTCCGCCGCGCGGGCCGCCCGTGACCTGCGCGTGGTGTTCAGCCGGCTGCGGCGCCGGCTCCGTGAGGTCGCGCGGGACGAGGACCTCACCCCGCCCCAGGTGTCGGCGCTCACCCTGGTCGGCAAGCTCGGCGCCGCCACGGCCAGCTCCCTGGCCGCCGCCGAGGGGGTCCGCCCTCAGTCCATGGCCGCCACGCTCGCCGCCCTGGAGCGGCACGGGCTCATCCGGCGCAGCCCGGACCCCGAGGACGGACGACGCCAGCTCGTCACCCTGACCGAGGGTGGTCGCGAGCGCATCGCGGGCGACCGGCAGATCCGCGAGGAGTGGCTGACCCGGGCCCTGCAGGACCGTTACACCGAGGCCGAACGGGAAACGCTCCTCGAGGCGTTCGCCCTGCTGGCACGCCTGACCCGACCCTGACAAGCACACATCACCAAAGAAGCCCGTCCCTGAAAGGCCTGCACCCCCCATGGCAGTCACCGCTCTCGACCCGCGCACCGCACTCGTCGTGATCGACCTCCAGGCCGGCATCGTCGCCGCGCCCACCGCGCCGCACTCGGGCTCCGAGGTGGTCTCCCGCACCGCCGAGCTCGCCGACGCGTTCCGCGCCAGGAACCTGCCCGTCGTCCTGGTCCGGGTCTCCTTCGCCGCCGACTTCGGCGACGTGCCGCCCGGCCGCACCGAGGCGGTGCGCTCCGGCGGCGGCCGCCCGGAGGGCTGGGACGTGATCGTTGGCGAGCTGGCGGGGCACCCGGGCGACATCACCGTCACCAAGCACAACTGGGGGGCCTTCCACGGCACCGACCTCGATGTGCAGCTGCGCCGCCGCGGGGTGACGCAGATCGTGCTGGCCGGCATCGCCACCAGCATCGGCGTGGAGTCCACCGCCCGCGCCGCCTACGAGCACGGCTATCACGTCACCCTGGCCACCGACGCCATGAGCGACCTGGACGCCGAGGCCCACCGGGGCAGTGTGGAGCGGATCTTCCCGCGCCTCGGCGAGACCGGCACCACCGCCGACATCCTCGAACTACTGGCCAGGACGCACGGCTGACAAGGGCGCGCCCCGCGCCATCTGCCCTCCCCGACTGTCTCCCTGGGCGCCGTGTCCCTCGCCCGGACCCGCGGGCTCAGTCCTCGCCGCGCACTATGTTCGACTCGTTGCCCGGGTCCCGTGGGGGGCCGCCGCGGTCCTCGAGTGCGGGGAGACAGGTGCGCACTCCCTCCTCCCGCGGACGGCGGGCCTGCGCCCAGCCCGTCTCGGGGTGCCGGACCAGGCGTTTCTCACTGGTGTGCGCGGTCACGACGCCTCATCTTCCTTCTGCGTCTGGGGCTGTGGGGCGGCTCCGTCCGGAACGCCGTGCTCATGCCTGGCCGGGTCCCCCGGAAGCGGCCCGGGCAAACCCCCGGTGCCCGGGCCTCCCTGGTCAGCCGCCACCGGAGCCTCCGCTGCCGAACGAGCCACTGGAGCCGCCGTCCCAGCGCGGGCGCGTCTGGTCCTCGCTGCGCCTGCCGCCGGAGGAACCGAGTTCGTGCGGGGTCAGACGCCGGCCGGTCGCCTCCGCACGGGGCACCTCGGCGGCCTCGCGCCGATGCCGGGCCTCGTGGACGGGTCCGTACTCCGGCAGCGTCGGATGCTCGCCGCCCCAGGGAGTCCTCGGCTCGCCCTGCTTGACCCTGATGCCGAGCCGGACGGCCCACACGAGGACTGCCGCGATCACCAGTCCGCCGACGACGATGACGGCGATCCCGGCGGCCGAGCCGGCGCCTGCTGCTTCGTACCAGGTGGTGTCCATTCGCGGCGGCTACCCGGCCCCGCTCGGCCGATGCGGGCCGGACCGGCGAGGGCGTGGCGCGGGTCCGGCCGCGGTGCAGGGCGGTAGCCTCGCCGCCGATGACCGACATGTCCGAAACACCCGCATCCGCCGCCGAGCGGCCCGCCGCCCCCACCATCCCGCTCGGCCGAAAGCTGATGGAGTGGGCCTCGACGACCGATCACAAGGTGATCGGCAAGCTCTACATGGTCACGGCGTTCTCCTTCTTCCTGCTGGGTGGCCTGCTGGCGATGGGGATGCGCGCCGAACTCGTGAGCCCTGGCTTGCAGTTCATGAACAATCAGACCTACAACGAGCTCTTCACGGTCCACGGAACGATCATGATGCTGCTCTTCGCCACGCCCATGTTCGCGGGGTTCACCAACGCGGTGATGCCGCTGCAGATCGGCGCCCCCGACCTGGCATTCCCCCGCCTGAACGCCCTGTCGTACTGGATGTACCTCTTCGGCGGGCTCATGGTCGTCTCGGGATTCCTCGTGCCCGGCGGCTCCGCCGCGTTCGGCTGGTTCGCCTACGCGCCGCTGAACAGCGCCTACTACTCCCCCGGTGCGGGCGGCGACCTGTGGGCGATGGGACTGGTGGTGACGGGTGTGTCGACCACGCTCAGCGCGGTGAACTTCATCGCCACGATCACGACCCTGCGCGCACCGGGGATGACGATGTTCCGGATGCCGATCTTCACCTGGAACGTGCTGTTCACCTCGATCCTGGTGCTGCCCGCCTTCCCGGTGCTGACCGCAGCGCTGCTCGCCCTGGAAGCGGACCGGAAGTTCGGGGCGCACGTCTTCGACTCGGCCAACGGCGGGGCGCTGCTGTGGCAGCACCTGTTCTGGTTCTTCGGCCACCCGGAGGTCTACATCGTCGCGCTGCCGTTCTTCGGGGTCGTCAGTGAGATCGTCCCGGTCTTCTCCCGCAAACCGCAGTTCGGGTACCTGCCGATGATCGGGGCGACCATCGCGATCACCATGCTGTCCGCGGTGGTGTGGGCGCACCACATGTTCACCACGGGCGCGGTGCTGCTGCCGTTCTTCGCGATCATGTCGTTCCTGATCGCGGTGCCCACCGGGATCAAGTTCTTCGCCTGGATCGGGACGATGCGCGGCGGCTCGCTGTCGTTCGAGACGCCGATGCTGTGGTCGATCGGATTCATGGTGTCGTTCCTGCTGGGCGGGTTGAGCGGCGTGCTGATCGCCTCGCCGCCGCTGGACTTCCACGTGACCGACTCGTACTTCATCGTGGCGCACCTGCACTACGTGCTGTTCGGCACCGTGGTGTTCGCGATGTTCGGCGGCTTCTACTTCTGGTGGCCGAAGATCACCGGGAAGATGCTGGACGAACGGCTCGGCAAGATCCATTTCTGGCTGCTGTTCCCCGGCTTCCAGCTGACCTTCCTGGTGCAGCACTGGCTCGGCGCGGAGGGGATGCCCCGCCGGTACGCCGACTACCTGCCCGCCGACGGCTTCACCCTCCTGAACACACTCTCCTCGGCGGGGGCGTTCCTGCTCGGCGCGTCCACCCTGCCCTTCCTCTACAACGTCTGGCACACCTCACGCCATGGACGGAAGGTCACCGTGAACGACCCCTGGGGGTACGGGCGCGCCCTGGAGTGGGCGACCTCCTGCCCGCCGCCGCGGCACAATTTCGACGCGCTGCCCCGGATCCGCTCGGAGGCCCCCGCCTTCGACCTGCACCACCCCGACATCGTGCAGCGGGCGGAACTGGAGGGACGGCGATGAAGGTCGAGGCCCTGCTCTTCGGCGGCGTGGCACTCTTCTTCGGCAGCACCGCCGCCCTGTACGGCATCTGGTCGGGCGAGCCGGCCGGCACGGCGGCCCTGGTCATCGCGTGCGGAATGGCGGCGCTGGTCTCCTTCTTCTGCCTGGTCCAGTACCGGCGCAAGGGGGTGCGCCCGCAGGACCGCCGTGGGGCCGAGGTCGCCGACGCCGCCGGGCCGCTGGAGTTCTTCCCGCCCGAGAGCACCTGGCCGATCATCACCGCGCTGGGCTTCTCGGTCAGCGCGCTGGGCGTGGTCTACGGGCTGTGGCTGTTCCTCATCGGTCTCGGGGTGCTGGTGCGGGGGGTTGCGGGGATGGCGTTCCAGTACGTGCACCGGGGCGAGTGACGACCGGCCCCGCCGGGGCTCCGGGGCGGCGGGACTCGACGGGGCGGTGGTCGCTCTCGTAGCCCCCGGTGATGGACTGCCGCACCTCGCCGGTCTCCTCGCCCTCGGCGAGGACCTCCTGCTCCTTGGCCAGCAGGGCGTGGCACAGGGCCCGGGTGACCAGGAAGGCGACGACGGGTGCCAGCACGAGCGAGATCCGCAGCACCCAGGTGATCGTGTTCACGGAGACCCGGAAGGTGGCGGCGATGACGTCGTTGCCGCCCTCCAGCAGCAGCACGCCGTAGAACACGATCCCGGCGACGCCGAGGCCGGTGCGCACGGGACGCTCCCGCGGCCGGTCGCACAGGTGCTGCTCCTGGTGCCACTCCCCCGTCAGCCACTGCTCGGCGAACGGGTACGCGTACAGGACGGCGAACAGCAGCGCCGGCAGGACGACCGCCGGCAGGAAGACGTTCCACATGATCGTGTGCCCGGCCACGTTCGTCTCCCAGGCCGGCATCAGCCGCAGCGAGCCCTCCAGGAACCCGACGTACCAGTCCGGCTGGGAGCCCGTGGACGCCTGGTCGGGCTGGTAGGGGCCGTACGTCCACACCGGGTTGATCTGGGCGACCCCGGCGAGCAGGACCAGCACGCCGAAGACGGTGAACTGCAGGCCCACCGAGGAGGCGGTGAACTGCGGGAAGAGCGGTTTGCCCAGTACGTTGCGGTTGCTGCGGCCCGGGCCGCGCCACTGGGTGTGCTTGAGGTGGAAGACGAGGATCAGGTGCACGACGACCAGCGCGATCAGGACGCCCGGCAGCAGCAGGATGTGCAGGCTGTACAGCCGAGGGATGAGCTCGTGCCCCGGGTACTGGCCGCCGAACACGAAGAAGCTGGCGTAGGTGCCGATCACCGGCAGGGACAGCACGATCGCCTGCGCGATGCGCAGCCCGGTGCCGGAGAGCAGGTCGTCGGGCAGGGAGTAACCCGCGAAGCCCTCGGCGATGGCGAGGGCGAACAGCGTCACCCCGATGACCCAGTTGATCTCCCTGGGCCTGCGGAAGGCGCCGGTGAAGAAAATCCGCAGCAGGTGCGCGCCGATCGCGGAGACGAAGACGAGCGCCGCCCAGTGGTGGGCCTGCCGCAGCAGCAGCCCGCCGCGGATGTCGAAGCTGATGCGCAGGGTGGAGTCGAACGCCTCCGACATCGGCACCCCGCGCAACGGCGCGTACGAACCGGTGTAGACGACCTCGCGCATCCCCGGCTCGAAGAACAGCGTCAGCCACACACCGGTCAGGACCAGCACGAGCAGGCTGTACAGGGCGAGTTCGCCGAGCAGGAACGACCAGTGCTCGGGGAACGCCTTGCGCATCAGCCCGCCGCCCTCGGACAGCGGCAGCCGGGCGTCCAGGAAGCCGGTGAACCGTTCACCGGCCCCGGCGCCGCGCGCGGTGCGCCCGCGCCGTGCCAGGCTCACGGCTGCTCCGCTCCGCCGCCCTCGTCCCGGCCGCCTTCGCCCGCCTCCGGGGCCGAGCGCGCCGCCCTCTCCACGTCGGCCTCGATCTCGGTGCGCGGCTTGCCCTCGTCGCTCGCGTACTCGCTCAGGGCGGCCTGGAGATCACGGGCCAGGTCGCGCCAGGCCCGCCACGCCGTCTCGTACGTCTCGCTCTGCGTTCCCGTCCACTGCGCCTGCGCGGGCGGTCCGTAGTTCCGACGCAGCTGCTCGACCCGGGCGTGTGCCTCGTCGGCCGCCCGCTGCTTGGCCACGAGCTCTTCGAAGGTGTGTGACACAGCCCAGGACCCTAAGCACCACCGGCGCGCCCTGCGGTCCCGACCTGCCGGGCGGGGACACGGCGCACCCGTGTGGCGGGTCGCCGGCTCGCGGGCGGTCTCACAGCGCCAGCTCGCTCCACACCTGCTTGCCACCGCCGGCCGGCACGGTTCCCCAGGCCGCCGACATGGCCTCGACGAGGAGGATGCCGCGGCCGCCGGTGGCCTGCCAGCCGATGCTGGTCGGCTTGACCGGGGTGCGGGGCGAGGCGTCGGCGACGGCGACGCGCAGCCGCCGGTTGACGAGGGTCAGGTCCAGGCGGACCTGGCCGTCGGTGTGCACGAGGGCGTTGGTGACCAGCTCGGACACGACAAGGAGCACGGCGTCGGCGTCCTGCGTCACGCCCCAGGAGCGCAGGGTGCGCCGGGTGAAGCGGCGGGCGTGCCGGACGGCTTCGGGCACCCGCCACACCGACCAGCTCTCCCTGAGCGGGCGTACGGCCATGCCGTCGTAGCGCATCAGCAGCAGCGCGATGTCGTCGTCGCGGCCCGCGCCGGTCAGCAGGACGTCGGCGACCAGTCCGAGGTGGGAGGGGTCGGCGGCGGCCAGGCCGTGGGCGAGTCGCGCCATGCCCTCGTCGATGTCGGCGTCCGCGGACTCCACCAGGCCGTCGGTGGTCAGGGCGAGCACCGTGCCGGGTTGCAGGCGCAGCGGGGTCATCGGGAAGTCGGCCCGCGTCAGTACGCCGAGCGGGGGCCCGCCCTCGCCCTCCGCGACCTCGGTACGGCCGTCCGGGTGGCGCAGCACCGGCGGGAGGTGCCCGGCGCGTACGCACCAGGCGGAGCCCTGCTCCATGTCGACCTCGACGTAGGCGCAGGTGGCGAACAGGTCGGTCTCCATCTCCAGCAGGAGGCGGTTGGCGTGCGAGACCACCACGTCCGGCGGGTGGCCCTCGGCGGCGTAGGCGCGCAGGGCGGTCCGCATCTGGCCCATCAGCGTGGCGGCGCCCGCGTTGTGTCCCTGTACGTCGCCGATGATGAGGGCCACGTGGTTGTCGGGCAGCGGGATCACGTCGTACCAGTCGCCGCCGACCTCCAGTCCGGCCGTGGCCGGCAGGTAGCGGGCCACGGCCTCGCCACCGGGCAGTTCCGGCAGGCGGCGGGGCAGCAGGGTGCGCTGGAGCATGCCGACGAGTTCGTGCTCGGCGTCGAAGGCGCGGGCGCGCAGCAGGGCCTGCCCGGCCAGGCCCGCCGAGGCGGTGAGCAGGGCGCGCTCGTCGGGGCCGAAGTCGTGCGGGGTGTCCCAGCCGATCAGGCAGGCGCCCGCCATGCGGCCGGCCGAAGGCAGCGGCAACACCGCGAGACCGCCCGGGCCGACGTCGGCGAGGGCCGGTTCGAGGGCGGCCCCGGCGGGCCAGATCTGGGCGCGGCCCTCGCGCAGGGCGGCGGCCAGGGTGGGCATGGCCCGCACCGGCGCGTCCGGCCACTCGGTGCGCCACTGAAGGCGCCACAGCTCGGGCCAGGCCTCCGGTTCGGGCGGGTCGAGGACGGTGACGACGAGCCGGTCGTTCTCCAGCTCGGCCAGGGCGATCCGGTCGGCCCCCAGGGGTGTGCGCAGCGCGGCCACCACCGCCTGGCTGACGTCCCGGACGGTGCCCGCTGTCGCCAGGGCGGCTGCGAGCCGCTGGACGCGGGCGACGTCGGTGACGCCGGGGCGCAGCGTGGAGGCGTCGGCGACGGTGCCGACGAGGCGGGCCGGGCGGCCCTCGCCGCCGGGCAGCAGCCGTCCGCGCAGCCGCAGCCACCTGGGCGGGCCGCCCGGTCGCAGGGCGCGGAACTCCAGCTCGCGCTCGCCGATGGACATGTGGTCGGCCTCGACCACGGACATCAGGGACGGCAGGTCCTCCGGCACGGTCAGCGCGAGCAGCGTCTCCACCTTGCCGTCGAAGCCGGACCGGCCGATGCCGAACAGGTCCAGGATGCGGTCGCCGACCTCCACTCTCCCACTGTCCATGGCGAGGCTGAACGCGTCCGGTGGCAGTTCCTCGCCCTGGGCGGCCTCCGCGGCGGCGGGGCACGCGACGGCCTCGGCGATCAGTTCGAGGCACGCGCGGTCCTCGCTGTCGAAGCCGCCCGGCTTCTCGGTGACGGCGAGCAGCGCGCCGCCGTCCGGCCCGCGCAGGGGCAACGCGGCCAGGAAGACGACGTCTCCGGCCGGCATCCGCCGGAAGTCGGCGGAGCCCGCGAGCTCCTCGGGTTCCGGCCACACGGCCCGCCCGGTGCGGCACGCGTCGGCCGCCGGGGACCGTCCGGCCAGGCGGTAGTTGTCCCGCAGCCCGTACAGGGTCCGCGGCACGCCGGCCGACTCGGACAGGCACAGGGCCTCGCCCGTCGCGGCACGGACGTAGACGCCGGCGAACGCGGCTCCGGTGAAGACCAGGGCCTGCTCCAGCACGCGGCGCAGCCGGTCGGCGGAGGCCGGAGCGGAGGTGAGCGTCCTGAGAGCGAGTTCGGCCCGCGGGGTTCTCGTTCTTCGTGCTGTAGCGCCCTCACTGACCACGTTGGTCATTACAGCGTGTATCGGCCGGTTGCGCAGCCCCTGTGACAGTTCCGGGAGTTCTGGGGTGGACGATGCCCGAAAGGTTCGAACGTGTGGCGGAGCGCGAGGGGGGCGTGCGCCTGTCTGACGACCGATCCACTGACCGGCCGGCACCGGCGGCCGGCAGGCCGGTCGGTGGCGTGGGGGGAGCCGGTCAGCGGTCCGGGGCGAGCGGCTCAGGGGGTAGCCGCTCGGGGGCCGCTCAGAGGGTCCGGGTACGCCCGGAGCCGTACGCCCGGCCGGAGTTGTGGCCGCCCGTGCCGGACCGCTGCGCGCCGGACTGGCCGGCGCCTGGCTGCTGGTCGCCCGCGCCGTCGGCGGCGCCGGCCGGGTCGCCGCCGCCGAATCGCGGACCGTGCCGAAACGGCCAACTCCCCTGCCCGGCAGGACGCGATGGCACGCTCCGCGACCGAACGGCGACGGCCGGTTGCGGCCAGGAAGCGGAATCCAGGCTTCAGCGAATCTGCACATCGAATACCCAACGAAATCACCGCGGTCAGAGGATCTGCACAACCTCGCGCCCCTTACAAGGCCTTCGGCGCCCGGTGCCGGATCCATCTGCGCGTGGGCAAGGGAGGCGGTGCGCCGATGCGGTGCGACGTGTGAAGAAGTCGCTGCCATACCGTTGCCGCGCCTGCACGGTTCTCCGGTTGCACCGGCAAGTGCCCTGGTGAGAGGCCTGGTTGAGTGGAAGCGGCAGGCCGCACCGTGCTTACATCCATCGCAGCGCGGGACCCCATCCGGGCGCTCGGGGAACCGGGGCCCGGTACCCGCCGTCGCGGCCGTCTGTCCCCAGAGAAGGCCGCTCCCCCTTGTGAGACATCCATATGAAGGGACGTTCCATCATGAACTCCACCCCCCAGGTTGAGACCGTCGAGATCTCCGACGCCGAGCTCGACAACGTCTCCGGCGGTCTGTCCGTGAACGCTCTGGGCACCGCCACCGGCCTGGTGGACAGCGTTGTCCCGGTCTCCGGCGTGGTGAACACGGCCGTCGGCACGGTCGAGGGTGCCACCGGTCTGAGCACCGCCCCGGTCGCCAACCTGGTCGCCGGTCTCTGATCGCACCTCGTTGCCGCCGAGTCCCGGAACCGCACACCGGTTCCGGGGCTCGCGGTTGCCGCAGGAAGCCGTAACGTGCAGTTCCGACAACAGGCCCTCGCCAAACTCCAGTCCCCGGAAGAACTCGACCTCCCGGTGCGGCTCGCCCGCCCCCAGGGATGGCTCGTCCTGTCCGTCACCCTCGTCGCCATGGCGGCCGCCTCCGTGTGGGCCGTGACGGGATCGGTGGCCTCCACCGTCGGTGCGCCGGCCATCCTCACGCACGGGCAGGGCAGTTACGTCCTGCAGAGCCCGGTCGCCGGACAGGTCACCGCGGTCCTCGCCGAGGAGGGCGAGCGGCTGCCCGCGAACTCGCCAGTGCTGAAGGTGCGGACCGGCCAGGGCGAGGAGGTCGTGCGCACGGTGGCCGCCGGCCGGATCACCACGCTCGCCGCCACCATCGGCCAGATCGTCTCCACCGGCGCGAACGTGGCCGCCGTGGAGAAGGTCGCCCACGCCTCCGACCCGCTGTACGCGACCGTGTACGTGCCCGCCGAGAACGCCGCCGCCATTCCCGCCGGTGCCTCGGTCGACCTGACGGTCTCCTCGGTGCCCGCCCAGCGCTACGGCGTGCTGCGCGGCCATGTGAAGGCGGTGGACCGGTCGGTCCAGTCGGCCCAGCGGATCGCCGCCTTCCTCGGGGACGGCCAGTTGGGCGAACAGTTCACCCGGAAGGGCCGGCCCG
The DNA here is from genome assembly GCF_042896465.1 of Streptomyces sp. NPDC001292. Classification (NCBI taxonomy): domain Bacteria; kingdom Bacillati; phylum Actinomycetota; class Actinomycetes; order Kitasatosporales; family Streptomycetaceae; genus Streptomyces; species Streptomyces sp. NPDC001292. Next base: position 120,374 of record NZ_JBIAXG010000009.1, on the reverse strand, counting down.
TCGCCGTCCTCGTACGGCTCGACACCTCGTCCGCGACGGAGAGCGGCCTCAAGTGGTCCTCCGCCGGCGGTCCGCCGTACCGGCTCGACTCCATGACCCCGGCCGCCGCCTCGATCCGGCTGGCCGACCAGCGTCCCCTCGATTGGCTGCTGCCGTGACCACCACCCAGGAGACCCGCGGCCGCCGGCGCGCCGCCCGGCCCGGACGGCCCGTCCCGAAGGGGCGGGGCAGGACCGTCCGCACGCCCACCGTGCTCCAGATGGAGGCCGTGGAGTGCGGCGCCGCCTCGCTCGCCATGGTCCTCGGCCACTACGGCCGCCATGTCCCGCTGGAGGAACTGCGCATCGCCTGCGGCGTCTCCCGGGACGGCTCACGGGCGAGCAACCTGCTGAAGGCGGCCCGCAGTTACGGTCTGACGGCCAAGGGCATGCAGATGGACACCGCCGCCCTCGCCGGGGTGAAGGCGCCGGCCGTCCTCTTCTGGGAGTTCAACCACTACGTCGTCTACGACGGCATGGGCCGCCGCCTCGGCCGGCGCGGGGTGTTCGTCAACGACCCGGGCAAGGGCCGCCGCTTCGTGCCCATGGAGGACTTCGACACCAGCTACACCGGTGTCGTGCTGGTGATGGAGCCCGGCGAGGACTTCGAGCGGGGCGGCCGCAGGCCCGGAGTCCTGGGCGCCCTGCCGGCCCGGCTGCGCGGCACCGCGGGGGCGATGCCGGCGGCGGTGCTGGCCAGTCTGCTGCTGGTCGCGGTCGGCGCGGCGGTGCCCGCGCTCAGCCGCACCTACATCGACTCCTACCTGATCGGCGGCCAGACCTCGCTGCTGGGCGTGCTGTTCGCGTCGATGGGCGCGTGCGTGCTGCTCACCGTCGTGCTGACCTGGTTGCAGCAGGCCAACCTGCTGCACGGGCGCATCATCTCCTCCACACTCGCCAGCGCCCGTTTCCTGCGCCATCTGCTGCGGCTGCCGGTCACCTTCTTCGCCCAGCGCAGCCCGGCCGATCTGGTGCAGCGGCTGGCCTCCAACGACCAGGTGGCCGAGACCCTCGCCCGCGACCTGGCCGCGGCCGGCGTCGACGCGGTGGTCGTGGTGCTGTACGCGCTCCTGCTCTATACCTACGACCCGCAGCTGACGTTCGTCGGCATCGGAGTGGCCCTGCTGAACGTCGTGGCGATGCGGGTGGTCGTACGGCTGCGCGCCACCCGGACGGCGAAGCTGCGCGCGGACAACGCCCGGCTGACCAACACCGCCTACACCGGGCTCCAGTTGATCGAGACGATGAAGGCGACCGGCGGCGAGGACGGCTACTTCCGCAAGTGGGCCGGGCAGCACGCCGCCACCCTGGAGGAGCAGCAGCGGCTCGGGGTGCCGACCGCCTGGCTGGGCGTGGTCGCGCCGGCGCTCGCCACCCTCAACAGCGCGCTGATCCTGTGGATCGGCGGAATGCGGGCCGTCGAGGGGCACATCTCGGTCGGTCTGCTGGTCGCGTTCCAGGCACTGGTGACCCGGTTCACCGCGCCGCTGACCCGGCTCAACGGCGTCGCGGGCCGCATCCAGGACTTCGCGGCGGACGTGGCCCGGCTCAAGGACGTCGAGAACTTCCAGGCCGACCCCCTGTACACCCGCCCCGGCGGCGGGGACTCCACCCGCCGGCTGCACGGGCACGTGGAGCTGGAGAACATCACCTTCGGCTACAGCCCGCTGGACAAGCCGCTGCTGACCGGCTTCGACCTGACCGTCGGACCGGGCCGGCAGGTGGCGCTCGTCGGCGGCTCGGGCAGCGGCAAGTCGACGGTGTCCCGCCTGATCTCGGGCCTGTACACGCCCTGGGACGGAGTGATCCGCATCGACGGGCAGCGCCTGGAGGACATCCCGCGCGGGGCGCTGGCGGCCTCCGTGTCCTTCGTCGACCAGGACGTGTTCCTCTTCGAGGGCACGGTCCGCGACAACGTGGCCCTGTGGGACCCGTCGATCCCGGACGACGCCGTGGTCGAGGCGCTGCGCGACGCGGCACTGTACGAGGTCGTGACCCGACGCCCCGGCGGCATCCACAGCAGGGTCGAGCAGGACGGCCGCAACTTCTCCGGCGGGCAGCGTCAACGCCTGGAGATCGCCCGCGCGTTGGTGCGCCGGCCCAGCATCCTGGTGCTCGACGAGGTGACCAGCGCCCTGGACGCCGAGACCGAGCAGGTCGTGATGGACAACCTGCGGCGGCGGGGCTGCGCCTGCGTGGTGATCGCGCACCGGCTGTCCACCGTGCGCGACAGCGACGAGATCGTCGTGCTCCAGCACGGCACGGTCGTCGAGCGCGGGCGGCACGAGGAACTGGTGGCACGCGGCGGCGCGTACGCGGCGCTGGTCAGGGAGCGGTGAGATGACGACAGCGGACGAGCCGGACCTCGTACTGGGCGCGCTCGGCTCCCTGGGCACGCCGATCGACTGCTCGGGCTTCAACCGGCTCGACCTGGCGGGCCCCCAGGTGCTGTGGCTGGTCGCGGCCGGCGCGGTGGACCTGTTCGCGGTCGACGCGGCGCAGCAGGGGCACTGGCACCACCTGGGCCGGCTGGAGGCGGGCTCGCTGCTGCTCGGTCCCGTCGCGGGCCCGCAGCACACCCTGGTCGCGCGCCCGCTGCGGGACTGCGTGGTGCGCCGCATCGGGCTGCGCGAGCTGTACCAGCCGGCGAGCACCGAGACCTGGTCGTACGACGAGTACGGCAACCCCCAGTACGTGCCGCCGCAGACCAGCCCGCTGGAGTACGCCCTCGCGCTAGGCGTCGGCCGCGGACTGTCCGTGCTCTTCCAGGCGCCGATGGCCGAGGAGCGGGCGGCGGCGCCCACGGACGACGACGTGTTCTGGATGCAGGTCCCGCCGGGCAGCGTGCAGTACGGGGCGCTGTACGGCGCCCAGGCCGCGGCCGATCTGCTGATGGACCCCGCCCTGTGGCAGAGCATGGTCGATCAGCAGTACCGGCTGCTGACCGCCCTGGACCGCTGGATCGAACAGCTGGAGCGCACCCACGAGACCCGGACGGCGGCCGGCATCAAGGCCGGTGAGGCGGTGCGCGCGCAGGCCGACCGGACGCTGCTCGCGTCCATCGGCCGGTCCCCGTCGGGACGGCCCACGGCCGCCGACGCCGACGCCGGCTACGCGGCCTGCGAACTGGTCGCCCGGGCCGCCGGGATCACGCTGGCCGCACCGCCGCAGGCCGGCACCGAGAGCGACCGGCTGGACCCGGTGGAGCGGGTCGCCCTGGCCTCCCGGGTGCGCACCAGGGCCGTACGCCTTCAGGGCCGCTGGTGGCGGGAGAACATCGGTCCGCTGGTGGGCCACCGGGCGCTGTCCGGGGCGCCGGTCGCGCTGCTGTGGCGGCGCGGCGGTTACGTCGCCGTGCACCCCGCCACCGGGCGGGAGAACCCGGTGGAGAAGGCGAACGCGGAGGAGTTCGAGCCGCGCGCGGTGATGTTCTACCGGCCGCTGCCCGACCGTCGGCTCGGCCCGCTCGGGCTGCTGCGGTTCAGTCTGGGCGGTACCGGCGGTGATCTGCTGAAACTGCTGTCCGCCGGGCTGGTGACGGTCGCCCTCGGTGCGCTGGTGCCCATCGCGACCGGCAAGGTGCTCGGCCAGTACGTGCCCAGGGCCGAGCAGGGCCTGATCGTACAGGTGTGCCTGGCCGTGATCATCAGCAGTGTGGTCGCGGCGGCCTTCATGCTCCTGCAGAACCTGACCGTCCTGCGGCTGGAGGGGCGTATCGAGGCCACCCTCCAGTCGGCTGTGTGGGACCGGCTGCTGCGGCTGCCGACGAAGTTCTTCACCGAGCGCTCCACCGGCGAGCTGGCGAGCGCGGCCATGGGTGTCAGCGCGATCCGCCGCCTGCTGGCGGGGGTGGGCCCGGTGGTCGTCCAGTCGGTGACCGTGGGTGCGATGAACCTGGGGCTGCTGTTCTGGTACAGCGCCTCCATGGCGCTGGCGGCGCTCGGCATGCTCGTGGTGATCGGCACCGTGTTCCTGGGGCTCGGGCTGTGGCAGGCGCGGTGGCAGCGGCGGCTGGTGGTGCTCACCAACAAGCTGAACAACCAGGCCTTCCAGACGCTGCGCGGGCTGCCGAAGCTGCGGGTGGCGGCGGCCGAGAACTACGCGTACGCCGCCTGGGCGTCCCAGTTCGCGCACAGCCGTGAACTTCAGCAGAAGGTGGGCCGGATCAAGAATCTCACCACGGTGATGGGCGCGGTGTACCTGCCGGTGTGCACGCTGCTGATGTTCATGCTGCTGGCGGGCCCTGCGCGCGGCTCGATGTCGGCGGCGGCCTTCCTGGCCTTCAACACCTCGGTGACGATGCTGCTGACCTCGGTCACCCAGTTGACCGGCGCCTTCGTCTCGGCGGTGGCCGCGCTGCCGCTGCTGGAGGAGATCAGGCCGGTGCTGGACGCCACGCCGGAGGTGCGCACGGCCAGTACCCGGCCGGGGCCGCTGTCCGGGGCGATCGAGGCGCGGCGGCTGTCGTTCCGCTACACCGACGACGGGCCGCTGGTCCTCGACGACGTGTCCTTCGAGGTGCGGCCGGGCGAGTTCGTGGCGATCGTCGGGCCCAGCGGCTGCGGCAAGTCGACGCTGCTGAGGCTGCTGATCGGGTTCGACCGGCCGCTGTCCGGCAGCGTGCTGTACGACGGCCAGGACCTGGCGGCCCTGGACCAGTCGGCCGTGCGCCGGCAGTGCGGGGTCGTGCTCCAGCACGCGCAGCCGTTCACCGGTTCGATCCTGGACGTCATCCGCGGCACGGAGCCGTGCACGGCCGAGGAGGCGATGGCGGCGGCCGAACTGGCGGGGCTGGCCCAGGACATCGAGCGGATGCCGATGGGCCTGCACACGATCGTCTCGGGCAGCGGCGCGGTCTCCGGCGGCCAGCGGCAGCGGCTGATGATCGCCCAGGCCCTGGTGCGCCGTCCGCGGATCCTCTTCTTCGACGAGGCGACCAGCGCGCTGGACAACGACACGCAGCGCACGGTGATCGAGAGCACCCGCAAGCTCAACGCCACCCGTGTCGTCATCGCGCACCGGCTGTCGACGGTGCTGGACGCCGACCGGGTCGTCGTGATGGAGGACGGCAAGGTCATCCAGCAGGGGCCACCCGCCGAACTGCTCGCGGACACGGGCGGGCGGCTGCACGAACTGGTGCGACGGCAGATGGCGTGAGGGCCGGTCCGGGCCGTTCAGTCCTGGCCCGGGACGGGTGCCCCGGAGGGGACTCCGGCGGCGACGTACGCCTCGTAGAAGCCCTTCCACGGGGCGTGGACCCCGGCGTGCGGTCCCTCGAAGCGCTCGCCGCGCGCCAGGGCGTCCAGAGCGGCCAGGCAGACCTCCCAGCCGGCGCCGTTGCGGGCTGCGGTGTTCTCGGCGGCGAGGACGTCGGTGAGGGTGAAGCGGGTGCGCCCGTCGTCGAGTTCCTCGAGGTCGAAGTGGAGTTCGCTGCCGCCCCATGCGAAGGAAAGGTGCCGGGGCGGGTCGACGGCGAGCACGCTGCCGGTGAAGTCCTGCGCGCCCGCGTCCCCGCGGAAGGCGATGGTGCCGCCGGGCCGCAGATCCATCTCGGCGCGGAACGGGAACCACTGCGCGAGTTCGCCGGAGTCGGTCACGAAGTGCCAGACGCGGTCCACGGGGTGACCGTAGGCGCGGGTGAAGCGAAGGGCGGGGCGGCCGTCGCCGAGCCGCAGAAAGGTGCCGGTGAGGTCGGCGGGCATGGGGATCAGTCCTTCGGGGTCTGCTCGGAGGGGTCCTCGGTGTCGTCCGGCAACGCGTCCAGGCGCCGTCCCGGGGCGTCGAGGGAATGTACCGGGCCGGGTCCGTGCGGGACGCTTGGAACCGCCGGAGGCGATCCATCGGGACGCTTGGAACCGCCGGGCCCGATCCATCGGGACGCTTGGAACCGCCGGGTACCCGATCCATCGGCACGCTTGGAACCGCCGGGCCCGATCCATCGGGACGCTTGGAACCGCCGGGCCCATCCATGCGGACGCTTGGAACCGCCGGGCCGGGACGCGTGGTGGCACGAGGGTCCGCCACCGGCCGCTCCACGTGGCCGCGAGGCTCCGCCGGAAACGAACCGGACGAGGACAGGAGGCGGCCATGACCGAGAAGCCCGGAAAGCGCGGGACCACCGGCAGCGGCAAGCGACGCGCCGACCGGCCCGAGACGGCGGCCGGCGAGGCGCTGCGCGAGTTCGAGAACGCCGAGACGGACGTCGCCGGCACCGCCGAGCGCCGCCGTCGGGGCGAGGCAGGCGAGGCCATCACCCCGAACGCCCGGGCCCAGGAGGAGTCCGAGGGCGAGGGCGACTGACCCGGCCCGGGACCGGGGTCTCGCCGGCTGCGTACGGCAGGGCGGCATCCGGAGTCCGTCCGGGGCGACCGGTCCGCGGGGAAAGGACGGAGGTGGTCCGCCGGGAGTCGCGGGTACCCGGGCCCCATGGCCGGCGATCACCGAGGACCCGCGCTGCCCCCCGCCCGGGGGCCGGTCTCCGCAGCCGTGACGGCGTACCTGCGGGGCGCCGGTCCGCTGGCCCGCGCCGAGGACGCCGGCCGCGCGGCGGCGTACGGCGACGATCTCCAGCTCGCCCTGTACCTCTGCTACGAGCTGCACTACCGCGGTTTCGCGGAGGTCGCCGCCCGGCACGAGTGGGACCCGGGCCTGCTGGCGGTCCGCTCGGCTCTGGAGCACCGGTTCCTGGCCGCTCTGCGCGCCGACACGCCGGGGCACGGCAGCCTCGACGACGCGCTCGCCGACCTGCTCGTCGAGCCGGTCGAGGGCACGGGCGTCAGCCACTACCTGCGGGACGAGGGCACGCTGTGGCAGTTGCGCGAGTACGCGGCACAGCGCTCCCTGTACCACCTCAAGGAGGCCGACCCGCATGCCTGGGTGCTGCCGCGCCTGTGGGGCCGGGCCAAGGCGGCGATGGCGGCGGTGGAGTTCGACGAGTGGGGCGGCGGCCGCGCCGAGCGCGTCCACGCCCGGCTGTTCGCCGACCTGATGAGGGACCTGGGCCTGGACACGACGTACGGCCGCTATCTGGACGCGGCCTCGGCGGAGGCCCTGGCGACGGTGAACCTGATGTCCCTGTTCGGCCTGCACCGTGAGCTGCGGGGCGCCCTGGTGGGCCATTTCGCCGCGGTCGAGATCACCTCCTCCCCCGGCTCCCGCCGGCTGGCCGAGGCCATGCGCCGCACGGGCGCCGGGCCGGCCGCGCAGTTCTTCTACGACGAGCACGTGGAGGCGGACGCGGTGCACGAGCAGGTCGTACGCCACGACGTCATCGGCGGGCTGCTGGCCGAGGAGCCGCACCTGGCGTCCGACGTGACCTTCGGTATCGACGCGACCGGATACCTGGAGGACCGCTTCGCCGGGCGGCTGCTCACCGACTGGCGGTCCGGGCGGTCGTCGCTGCGGACACCCCTCGCGGCGGAAATGACCGGTATCTCCTGAATGCCGGGGTACCCGCCGGATGTGAACGCACTGGTATTTCCGGGGGTCTACGCCCCGCAGGACGACACCGCGCTGCTGGCCGAAGCCCTCTCCGACGAACCGTGGGAGCCGGGTGCGCGGGTCCTCGACGTGGGCACCGGGAGCGGCGCGCTGGCACTGGTGGCCGCCCGGCGGGGCGCCGAGGTGACCGCGGTGGACGTCTCCTGGCGCGCGGTGTGGACCGCCCGGCTCAACGCCCGGCTCAGCCGGCTTCCGGTCCGCATCCACCGCGGGAACCTGTTCGGTCCGGTGCGTGGACGGTCGTTCGACGTGGTCCTGGCCAACCCGCCGTACGTCCCGGCCCCCGACAGCCGGCGCGGCCCGCGCGGCCGGAGCCGCGCCTGGGACGCGGGGCGCGACGGGCGGCTCGTCCTGGACCGGATCTGCCGGGACGCGCCCCGGCTGCTGCGGCCCGGGGGCGTACTGCTGATCGTGCACTCCGCGCTGAGCGCTCCCGACCGCACCCTGGACCGGCTGCGCGCGGCCGGCCTCGAGGCCGCGGTGGTGCGCCGCCGCCGGATCGCCTTCGGTCCCGTGCTGCGGTCGCGGCGCGGCTGGCTGCGGGAGCGGGGTCTGCTGTCCGCGGCGCAAGCGGCCGACGAGAAGGAAGAGCTGGTGGTCATCCGTGCCGAACGCCCCCTACGGCAAGCCGCGTGACAACCCGGGCGACAGCCCGGACACCCCCACGGGTGGTCCGCGCCCCGACCCTCCCTGCCGGGTCACGATGCAGCGCCGCGGTCCGATCCTGGTCGACGGCCCGGTCGAGGTGGAACTCGAGGACGGCAGCACCGTCTTCTCGGACCGCTTCCGCGTCGCCCTGTGCACCTGCCGCCGCAGCCGCCGCTACCCGTGGTGCGATACCAGCCATCGTGACAGGACGTAGCGCGGTCCCGACGGCCCGCGCCCCGGGGCACTCCTCCCGCCCCGATGCCAGGGGCCGGCGGGCGGCCCCACTCCGCCCGCCGGTCCTGGTGCGGAATCGCCCGGTCCCCGCGGCAGTGCCCGCGCTCCCCAGCCACGGGACCCTTCAAGTGTGCGCGGGGCACGCGCGATCCCGGCCCCTCAGAACGCGAAGACGCTCGTCACCGAAGCGTTCTTCACGCACTCGTTGCCGTAGGTGCGCTCGTAGGAGACGCGCCTGCCCTGCGCAGCGGGTCCGGGCCCAGGGACCCGATGCCCGGCCCGAGGACACCCACGACGAGGACAGTCACGACGAGGACCGCGGCGAGGGCACCCGCGGCGGGGAGGGGTGAACGGAGGGCGGCGGATTCGTCCACGCCTGGCGTGAAGGCTGGACGAACCGTCCTCTGGTACGGCTCACGCACGGCGCCTCAGCGTCAGCGGGCCCCGAGGACAGCGCCCTTCCCGCCGCGCTGGCGGGCGCCAGGTGGCCGGAACCGTCGTGCGGCCGCCGCCGCGCTGCCGCGGGTGGCCGGGGCGGTCGGCGACCGGCTGACGGTCCTGTTCGACAGCGGTGTGCGCACCGGGGACGACGTGTTCAAGGCGCTCGCCCTCGGTGCGCGGGCGGTGCTGGTGGGCCGGCCGTACGCGTACGGCCTCGGCCTCGACGGCCAGGCGGGCGTCGAGCATGTGGTCCGCTGTCTGCTCGCGGAGTTCGACCTCACGCTCGCCCTGACGGGGCACGCCGGGCCGGCCACGGTCGGCGCGGGCGACCTCGTCGAGGCCCCCACCTGACCCGCGCCGGCCGGCCGTGGCCGCCGCCCGCGTCCGGGCGGCGGCCACGGTCGCTCACGCGGTGACGTCCGGCGGTGCGGCCCGGCGGGCGGACGGCGCGCCCGCCCCGGCGACCGACAGCGGGCCCGGAGTCACCGACGCGGAGTCTGCCGCCCAGCGCTGCGCGGCGGTGCCGTCGCGAACCTTCACCACGATGTCCGCCTCCGCCTGCGGCGAGGCGGAGGTCAGGGCGAGTCCTTCCTCCCAGCGCGGCAGCAACTCTCCCTGCGCGCCCACGTCGTAGCGCACGTCGCGGCCCCGCTCGTCACCGGACTGCGCGCAGGTGCCGAGGACGACCACGCCCGCGTCCGCGTGCGAGTCCAGGCACAGGCCGGGGTCGGCGACGCTGCGCAGCAGCCCGTCGTCCTCCAGCGACCACCGCTGGTTCCAGGCCGAGGAGCACTCGGCCAGTCCGGCGGCGGCGCCGGCCTTCGGCTCGCCCCGGACGGCCAGGCAGAGACCGGCCGCGACGTTGCGCAGCCGGGTCTCCTCGGTCGACGGGGACGGCCGGGCGGGGCCGGGCGTCGCGGAACCGGCGGACGGGGCCGCGGAGTCGGTGCCGTGCGCCGTGTCCCGTGTGCCGGACGCACCGGTGGACGCGGCCGGGGCGGTGCCGTCGCCGTGCGACCACAGGTTGACGCCGAGCACTGTAGCGAGCAGTGAGGCGGAGACGAGGCCGAGGCCGGTGCGCAGCGCCCGGGACGGCCGCGGGCCGCCCGGGGCGCGGCGGCCCGGCGCGGTGATCCGGGACAGCAGCCGGTGCCGGCCGCCGCCCGGACGGCCTCCGCCGTGCCGGGCGGTGCCTCTCGTGCGCGTGGTCTGTCCGGCGCGCCCCGGGCGGGAGTCGAGATAGCGGCGGGCGCCCCAGCCGAGCACCGCTTCGGCCAGCAGCGCGCCCGGTCCGTTTTCCACCTGGCCGAGCTGTCCGGCGGCGTCCCGGCAGTAGCGGCAGTCGTCCAGATGCCGCCGGACGTCCGGCAGCAGGCCGCCGCCGCGGCGGATCGGCACGTCGAGCAGCCGGTTGTAGAAGCGGCAGTCGTCGGTCGGCGCGAGTTCGCGGTGGGCGCGCACGCAGCCCTCGCGGAACTTGTCCCGGGCCTCGTCCAGGGTGCGGGAGGCGGTGTCGAGGTCCATGCCCAGCAACCCGGCCGGGACGTCGAGCGGTTCGGCCTCCACCTCGATGTGCCACAGCAGGCACCGGGCGGCCGGGACGAGACCCTCGAAGGACCGCTGGGCGAGCCGGCGGTTCTCCGGGACCAGGGTCGCGGCGGCCCGCATGCCCCGGCCTCCGGCGGGTTTGCGCAGCTCCGGCAGGGCGGCCGATATGCGGTCCTCGGCGGCCCACAGCCGGACCGTGTCCCGCACGGTCAGCAGCAGCCGGGGGCGCAGCGCGACGCCCGGCTCGCCCAGGGTCAGCCGGTCGAGGACCTGGTGGAAGGCGGCCGAGGTCACCATGGCCGCGACGGGCGCCCGGGAGGCGAGGCAGATCACCGTGTAGTCGTGGACCGGCTGCCAGTGCCGTGCGATCAACAGGGCGACGCAGTGGGCGACTTCGTCGTCCGTGCTGCCGGTGAGCCGGGCGGCGAGGGATTCGTCGGACTCCCCGGGGATCCCGCCGGGCGGCGGACTGGGGGGACGAGAGGGGCGGGGGGTGGGCACGAAGACGCTTCCTTTGGTACGTACCTGTGTGGAGCGGGCCCGCGGGTCTGGCACACGGCCGGCGGACGAATCGGCTCGACTCCCCAACTGTCCCTGTGGAAACGGCCCTTGCCCACGCACGGGCCGCTCAGCCTTGCACAGCTCAGTGACACACAACAAGACATACCGACAACCCGGGCATCATTGACGGAAAGTCAGGAAGCAGGAGGTCACCGGACGCTGTGCGCGTAGCCACCGGGCGGTCTGCAAGTACGCGTTCCCACCGTTGCCGTGCGCCCCGTGTGAAGCACGCGCACACACCGGCGCCGCGCGCACGCTCCCCGCACGCCAGGCTCGGGAGTGCACTGGTGTCGGCCTCTTGAAGGCCCGGCGCGGGACGGCGGCTCTCCTGCGCGCGCCGGGCCGCCGACCGTGTTCCTCCCGCCCACGGCCGGCGGCCCCGGGGGCATACGGCAGTGGGTGTCAGATCTCCCAGGAGCGCAGACGGTCGGCGGCGCCGTAGACGTCGGTCTTGCCGGACATCAGGTCGCGGGTGAGGTCGACGAGGGCGCCGTAGGGCGGGTCGATGCCGACGCCGCTGACGAACATGTAGGCCACGGCCGTCGCGCAGGCGAAGCGGGCGTTGGCCGACGGCAGGGGTTTGAGCACGGCGAGGGTGTGCAGCAGGGCGGCGGCCCGCCAGGCCGGGTCGGAGTTGACGCCGAGACGCGGCGGGTCGACGCGGTGGCGGGCGACGGCGGCCACCAGGGCCGAGAAGTCGTCGACCGCGGGCTGGTCCGGCAGGACCTCCTCGTGGCGCTGGAGCAGCCAGGGCACGTCGATGTGGATGACGGGGGTCATCGGTCAGGCTGCCCGCCCCTCGCCCTTCGCGGTTGACTCGTCCTCGGGAAAGGCCGTCGCGAACTCGTCCGCGTGGGCGGTGAAGAACCGCCGGAAGGCCTCGGCGCCTTCCTGGAGGGCCCGGTGCCGGGCTATGTCCGCGGCGGCTGCCTCGCGTACGAGTGCCTTCATCGACGTGCCGCGTTCCTTGGCGATCTGACGCAGGTCCTCGAGCTCGCGGTCGCTGAACTCCACATTGAGAGCTGGCATGGTCCACACGGTACCGCGCGGGTACTTTCCCGTAAATACCCGCTGGTCACAGCGGTGGGACAGCGGTACCGCGGGCGGGCCCGCCGCAGTGGGGGCGCGCCGCCGCGCCGCTCCGACGCGCCACGCGGCGGGCCCGGCGGTGACCGCGCCCGGCCGGCAGGGGGGTCGCCGTCCGTACGGCGCCGGTACGCACTAGGCTGGAACGCAAGTGACGCACCTGTTCACTGTGAGTGTGCGCGATGGAGTGGCGACGATGAGCCCCGTGTATCCGTTCGACGATGCCGCCACGGCTCGGGCTGTCGTCGACGAGCACGGCGTCCTCCTCGAATGGAACGAAGGCGCGCGCCGGCTGCTCGGCTGGGCCCCCGACGAGGTGCTGGGCGAGCAGGCCGCGAACCTGCTGGCCGACGGCCCGGTCACCCTCCTTCCCGACGAGTCCCGCTGGAACGGCACGCTCACCCTGCGGCACCGCGACGGGCGCGCCGTGCCCGTCTGGATCCTGGCCCACCACCGGCGCCCGGAGGACGGCGGCAACTGGCTCCTGGTCACCCCGCTGGAAGGCGCCGGACCCCCGGAAGCCGACGACCCGCTGGCCCGTACCGAGCTCATCCAGTCCCCCTGCGCCGTGGCGATCTACGACGAACGACTGCGGCTGCACGCGATGAACGCCGCCATGGCCGACGTGCTCGGGGTACCGGCCCAACGGCTGCGGGGCCTGCGCCACTCCGAGATCGGCGGCCATCGGCAGAGCGAGGACTTCGAGTGGCACATGCACCGGGTCCTCACCACCGGCCGGGGGAACGACGTGCGGACGTATGTGCCGATAGGCGGCGACGGTCAGGTGAGCGCCTGGCTGGCCCGTATGTCCCCGATCACCGACCGGCAGGGACGGGTGCGCGGGGTGTGCGTCGCCGCGCACGACTTCACCGAGCAGTACCGGGCGCGCGAACGGCTGCAACTGGTCAACGAGGCGAGTGTGCGCATCGGCACCACCCTCGACGTCCCGCGGACGGCGCAGGAACTCGCCGACGTCTGCGTCCCGGCCCTCGCCGACTTCGTCAGCGTCGACCTGCTTGACCCGCCCGAGCACGGCGGCGAACCCCACACCGGGCCGGTGACGATGCCGGTCGTCCTGCGCCGGGCCGCCCACCGCTCCGTCAACGCGGGCAGCCCCGAGGCGCTCGCCGCCGGGCGGACCGAGCTGTACCCGGCCACCTCCCCCCAGGGCGCCTCGCTGGTCACGGGCCACTCCGTGGTGATCTCCAAGGACTCCGGCGACCTCGGCAAGTGGCTGTCCTGGGACCCGGTGCGCCGCATGCACGCCCGGGAACTCGGCGTCCACGGCACGATGTCCGTGCCGATCCGGGCCAGGGGCGTGACCCTCGGGGTCGCCGTGTTCACCCGGTTCCGGCAGCCCGCCCCCTTCATGCCCGACGACGTGCTGCTGGCCGAGGAGGTCACGGCCCGCGCCGCCGTCTGCATCGACAACGCCCGGCGCTACTCCCGCGAGCGGGAGACCGCCCTCGCCCTCCAACGCAGCCTGCTGCCCCGCAGCCTGCCGCGCACCGCCGCGCTCGAGGCGGCCTCCCGCTACCTCCCGGCGGCCCGGGCCGGGGTGGGCGGCGACTGGTTCGACGTGATCCCGCTGTCCGGGACGCGGGTCGCCATGGTCGTCGGGGACGTCCTCGGGCACGGCGTGCAGGCCTCGGCCAGCATGGGCCGGCTGCGCACCGCCGTACGCACCCTCGCCGACATCGACCTCGCCCCGGACGAGCTGCTCACCCACCTGGACGACGTGGTGGCCCGGTTGTCCGCCGAGGCCGGGGCCGAGGGACGGCCCGGCGAGGTCGGCGCGACCTGCCTGTACGCGGTGTACGACCCGGTCTCCCGGCGCTGCACGCTCGCCCGCGCCGGGCACCCGCCGCCGGTGCTGGTCCCGCCGGACGGCCCGCCCCGCCGGGTGGAGCTGCCCTCCGGTCCGCCGCTGGGCCTGGGCGGGCTGCCCTTCGAGAGCGTCGAGCTCCAGCTGGCCGAGGGCAGCGTGCTGTCCTTCTACACCGACGGGCTGGTCGAGAGCCGCGAGCGGGACACCGACGCCGGCCACCGGCTGCTGTGCGAGGCGCTGGCCGCCCGCAGCGGCTCCCTCGAGGAGACCTGCGACCGAGTCCTGCACACCCTGCTGCCGACGGGCGGCGCCTGCGACGACGCGGCGCTGCTGCTGGCCCGCACCCGCGCCCTGCCACCCTCCCAGGTGGCGACCTGGGACATCCCCGCCGACCCGTCGCTGGTCGCGTCGGTTCGCAAGCAGGTCGTCGACCGGCTCGACGACTGGGGGCTGAGCGGGGCGGCGTTCACCGCCGAACTGGTGGTCAGCGAGCTGGTCACCAACGCGATCCGGTACGGCACCCCGCCCATACGGCTCCGGCTCATCCACGACGAGTCGCACCTGACCTGCGAGGTGTCCGACACCACCCACACCGCTCCGCACCTGCGCCGCGCCAAGGCCTGGGACGAGGGCGGCCGCGGCCTGCTGCTCGTCGCACAGCTCACCCGGAGGTGGGGCAGCAGGCACACCGCCGAGGGCAAGACGATCTGGGCGGAGCTGAGCCTGCTCGACGACGAGTGAGCCCGCTCGGGTCTCAGGATCCGTCGGCCAGCCAGGGCCGCACCCGCCGACGCGCCTCGTACAGCCGCGACTTGAGCGTGCCCAGCGGGATGCCCGCCCGTTCGGCGGCCTCGGCGTACTCCAGCCGGCAGATGTCCCGGTACACCAGCGGCGCCACCAGGTGGGGATGCTCCCGCTCCAGCCGGTCCAGCGCCTCCAGCAGGTCCACCCGGGACCCCGCGATGACGCTCGTGGTACGGGGGTCGGCGTACCGCGCGGGCTCGATCCGCGCGGGCTGCTCGGCGGCGCGGCGCCTGAGCTCCCGGTACTTCTGGCGGCAGCAGTTGGCGACGACCGTGTAGAGCCAGGTGCTGAAGCGGCTGCGGCCCTCGAACGCGGTGATCTTCCGCGCGATCTGGAGCAGCACGTCCTGCGCGGCCTCCTCGGCGTCCTCGCGGCAGGGCAGGAAACGCCCGCAGCGCCGGACCACCTCGGGCCGGACCTGCTGGAGCAGGGCCTCCAGCGCGGCGACGTCACCGGCGGCGGCACGCCGGGCGAGGTCTTCGACCGGCGCCGCGTTCTGCACGACAAGGCCCCCTTCGCGTGGCTCCCGGGGCAGGCATCATAGTCGCATGCACTCCCTCGAGCGGATCGGCCGCTACCGGCTCGAACGGCGCCTGGGCACGGGCGCCTTCGGCACGGTGTGGCTCGCCCACGACGACGAGCTCGAGGCCCCCGTGGCCGTCAAGGTCCTCGCCGAGAACTGGTCCCACCGCCTCGACGTGCGCGAGCGGTTCCTGGCCGAGGCACGGCTACTGCGCAGGGCAGGCTCGTCCAGGGTGGCTCAGGTCTACAACATCGGTGAACTGCCCGACGGCAGACCGTACTTCGTCATGGAGTACGCCGACGCCGGCACCTTCGCCGACCTGCTCGTCACCGGTCCGCTGCCGGTGCCGGAGGCCCTGCGGCTGACCGCGCTGGCCGCCCGCTCCGCCCACGCCCTGCACGAGGCGGGCATCGTGCACCGGGACGTCAAGCCGAGCAACGTGCTGCTGCGCACCGCGCCGGACGGCACCCGGCGGGTGCTGCTCGCCGATCTCGGGCTCGCCAAGAGCCTGGCGCAGGCCTCGGGGCTGACCCTGGCGGCGGGTTCGGCCGGGTACCGGCCGCCGGAGCAGGCCGAGCCCGGCGTGGGCATCGACGCGCGGGCGGACGTCTACGGACTGGGCGCGGTCGGCTACCGGCTCGTCACCGGCACGGTGCCCGCCGAGCCCGGCCAAGTGGTACGGCCCGAGCGGCTGCGGCCGGGCCTGGACCCCGTTGTCGCCCGGGCACTGACGCGGGCCCTGGACCCGGACCGCGAGCGGCGCTGGCCCACCGCCGAGGCGTTCGCGGACGAGCTGGAACGGCTGGCCTCGGCCCCGGCGACCGCCGTCCGCCCGCGCGGGCGGTCCAGGACCGTCGTGCTGGCCGCCGCCGTGGCCGCCGTCGCCGTCGCCGGGGCCGCCGTCGCCCTGGTGAACCGGCCGTCCACGGCGTCCGGCGTCGACGTCCGGGACGCCACCGGCCGGATCGCGGTGCGGGTGCCCGACGACTGGGGGCGCCAACTGCGCGACTCCGGCTGGGATCCGGCGGCGCTGGGGCTGCCCGCAGGGCACGAGCCGGGACTCGCCGTCGCCGACGACCTGACCGGATGGCAGGATCTCGGCGCCGATGTGCTCGGGGTGTTCGCCGGCCTGAGCGAGCACGGCGACGTCACCGCCCGCGTCGACGCACTCGGCCACCCGGGCTGCCGCTACGACGGCGCCCGCGCCTACTCCGGCGGGCGGTGGCACGGCCGGGTCCGGACCTGGAGCGACTGCCCCGGCGGCGGCCGGCTCACGGAGACCGCGCTCGTCCCGGCCGGCGGCGGGCAGCCGCAGGTGTACGTGCAGATCCGTCAGCACGGCGGCGGCGACGCGACCGACCGCGTACTGCGCTCCCTGCGCGTCACCTGATCCCCCGTACGGGCGAGACCGCTCGACCCCGTACGGGCGAGTCCCGCCCGGGGTCCGCGCGGGAAGAAGTCACCGGGAGAAAAGGTGTGGACGGCCGCGAACTTTTCGCCCGGTCCGCGCATCGGACACTCAGGACGGCGCACCCGGCGCCGGAGGCACGCGGCCACCGCGTGCGAGCGACCCAGGAGTGTGGAACATGGCGCACAAGTCCCCGTCCGCCCGCCGGGTGGCCCTGCTCGTCGGCGCGGTCGCCGTGCTGGGCCTGCCGCTGACCGCCTGCGGCCACGGCAGCGGCACGAGCGGCGCTCCGCGGAAGGTGTCCGGCACCGCCGCGCCCGCGACCGGCGACACCACCGCCGGGACGGCACCCGGCACGGCCCCCGGCACGAGCTCCGCTCCCAGCGGCGGCGCCGCACCCCCGAGCGGGGCGGCCACCGGCTCCGCCCCGGGCACGGGCGGCACCCGCACCCCCGTAACGAGCACCCGCTGTCACACCTCCGAACTCAGGGCATCGGTGGGCCGCGAGAACCCGGGCGCCGGGCAGGAGAACTTCCCGGTCGTCCTCACGAACACCTCCGGCCGCACCTGCACCGTGCACGGCTATCCCGGCGCCGCCTTCGTGGACGCCTCCGGCAGGCAGCTGGGCCCGGACCCGAAGCGGTCCGCGGGCACGCCCACCACGGTGACGCTGAAGCCGGGCCGAAGCGCCTGGGCCGGTCTGACCTTCTCCAACCCCCAGGTGAGCGGCGCGAGGGCGGCGACGCCCGCCGCGCTGATCGTCACCCCGCCGGACGAGCGCGACCACCTCACGGTGAAGTGGACGGCCGGCCAGGTGCCCGTGGGCGGCAACGCCTCCTCGGTGTTCCTGACGGTCCTCAGCCCCGGCACCGAGCCCTGACCGGTCCCGTCCGCGGCGCTCTCCCGCGGGGGAACCGGCACGGCCCTCCCCCGGAGGAAGACCGCTGAACACTCCGCTGGCCGAAGCCCTTTCGGTCGTCCTGCTCGTCGCCGTGCCCGCCTGGGCCGTCGTCCCTCCCTTCGGCCGGCCCGAGGCGGTCATGGCCGTGCCCGCCGCCGGGATCGCCGTCGCCACCGGCGCGATCCGGCTGGACCACGCCCGGGCCGAGGCGGAACGGCTGGGACCGGTGGTCGGGTTCCTCGCCGCGGTGCTGGTGCTCGCCCAATTCAGCGGCCGCCGCCGTGGCGGTGGCGCCTGTTCCGGTCGTCCCACGAGCGGCGTGTCGGCATCTCGAACGTCCACCGCGCAGAGGGCGGACCCATGGCCTGCTCGCCGACCGGCCACACCTTTGCACAGGCCAGCGGCGAGCAACAAGGGATCACGCGGTCTTGTGCTTGACGCTCCCGGCGCTCAGTGTTGACGGATTGTCAATTCCCGTGGACGGAATGCGATTACTGCCCAATGTGCGGGGCAATTGCCGCTCTCAGTGGCCGCTCACGGCGTGCGGTGTGTACGGCCGTTCCAGTTCCTCGGCCTCCTTGTCGCCGAGCTCCAGTTCGACCGCGGCCACCGCGTCGCGCAGGTGCTCCGGCCTGGACGCGCCGACGATGGGCGCCGTGACCGTGTCCTGGCGCAGCAGCCAGGCGAGGGCGACCTGGGCGCGCGGGACCCCGCGGTCCCCGGCGACGCGGGTGACGGCCTCGACGATGCCGCGGTCGCCCTCCGTGTAGAGCCGGCCGCCGAAGGCGTCGGTGGCGCTGCGCTCGGTGGTGGCGCCCCAGTCCCTGGTGAGGCGGCCGCGGGCCAGCGGGCTCCACGGCAGTACGCCGACGCCCTGGTCCGCGCACAGGGGAAGCATCTCCCGCTCCTCCTCGCGGTAGAGCAGGTTGTAGTGGTTCTGCATGGAGACGAACCGGGTCCAGCCGTGCAGCAGGGCCGTGTACTGGGCCTTGGAGAACTGCCAGGCGTACATCGAACTCGCCCCGATGTAACGGACCTTGCCCGCCTTCACCAGGTCGTGCAGCGCCTCCATGGTCTCCTCGACGGGCGTGTGGGGGTCCCAGCGGTGGATCTGGTACAGGTCGACGTAGTCGGTGCCGAGCCGGCGCAGGCTGTGGTCGATCTCCGTCATGATCGCCTTGCGGGACAGGCCGCCGCCGTTGGGCCCCGGCCGCATCCGGCCGTGCACCTTGGTGGCGAGTACGACGTCGTCGCGGCGGGCGAAGTCGCGCAGCGCGCGGCCGACGATCTCCTCACTGGTGCCGTCGGAGTAGACGTTGGCCGTGTCGAAGAAGGTGATCCCCGCCTCCAGTGCCTGCCGGATCAGCGGGCGCGACGCCTCCTCGTCGAGGGTCCACTCGTGCGTGCCGCGGCCGGGCACGCCGTAGGTCATGCAGCCCAGACAGATCCGCGACACCTCGAGGCCAGTCGAACCGAGCTTCCCGTACCGCATCGTTGCTACTCCTGTCCTTGGCGCGGTCGCCGGTCACGAGCCGGGGCGGCCCGCGGACGTCCGCGTCGGAAACGTGTCCAGCAGGTCCAGTGCCCGTTCCCAGCCGAACTCGGGCCGGCCGCCGTCCCGGGACGGTTCGCCGGAGGACGGCTCCCCGAAGCGGACGCCCATCCCGCGCAGGCGGACGAGGCTGTCCCGGTAGGCGGGGTGGGCGGCGAGGGTGTTGGAGACGCACGGCAGGACCACGACCGGAACGTCCATGCCGTACGTCTCGCACAGGGTGGCCAGGGCGAGGGTGTCGGCGGTCCCGGCGGCCCACTTGTTGAGCGTGTTGAAGGTGGCCGGCGCCACGACCACGGCGTCCGGCGGCGGGAACGGCCGCGGGTCGCCCGGCGTGCGCCAGGCCGACCGTATGGGGCGGCGGGTCTGCGCCTCGACCGCGGCGGTGTCGAAGAAGCCGCCCATGGCGACCGGTGTCGCGATGACACCGACCTCCCAGCCCCGTTCCTGCGCGGCGGTGAGCAGCTCGCTGACGCCCGCGGCGATGCCGGCGGCGCAGACGACGACGTAGAGGAAGGGCTTCCCGGACGCTGTCCCGGACTCCTTCACGGGCGGTGCCCCGGAGGGCTTCTGGGCCTGTTCGCTCACCCGGGAACCCTAGTCAATCCTCCACCGCCGAGGCCACGGGCCGGCGCGACGGGCACCCGGCGGGCCGGCCGCCGCGGACTGCGGCGGACCGGCGGACGGCGTGGCCCACTACTCGTCCTCGGACAGCGTGATGGCGCCCACGGGGCAGGCCCGGGCGGCCTCCCGGACCATGGGGTCGCCGGCGCCGTCCTCCCGGCCGGGCAGCAGGGCACTGAAGCCGTCGTCGTCCTGGGTGAAAACGCCCGGCGCGGTCAGGGCGCACTGTCCGGCGCCGATGCAGCGGTCCTTGTCGATCTCGATGCGCATGGCGGCAGCCTCTTACCAACTGACGGGGAGTTCCAGCATCCCCTGGATGGTGTCGCCGGGTTTGAAGGGGATCTCCTCCGGCGGGGCGGCGAGCCGGAGCCCGGGCAGCCGTTCGAGGAGCGTGCGCAGGGCGATCTCCAGCTCGGTGCGGGCGAGGTTCTGGCCGAGGCACTGGTGGATGCCGAAGCCGAAGGCGACGTGGTGGCGGGCCGAGCGGTGGAAGTCGAGGGTGTCGGGTGCCGGGTAGACGTCCTCGTCGCGGTTGATGACGGAGGTGGAGAAGACCACGCCCTCCCCGGCCCTGATCGTGGTCCCGCCGATCTCGATGTCCTCGGTGGCCAGCCGCAGCAGTCCGTCCGCGATGGACAGCATCCGCATCAGTTCCTCGATCGCGTCCGGCAGCAGCGAGGGGGCGGCGCGCAGCTCGGCAAGCCGCTCGAGGTGCAGCAGGAGCGTGTAGGTGCCGAGGGAGATCATGTTGGCGGTGGTCTCGTGGCCCGCGACCAGGAGGATCATCGCCAGGGCGGTCAGCTCCTCGCGGTCGAGTTCGCCCTCGCGCAGCCGCTGCTGGACGAGTTCGTCCAGCAGGCCCTCGCCGGGCTGCCGCCGCTTGCGGTCGATCAGCTCCTCCAGGTACGCCGCCAGCCGGTCCCGGGCGTCCTGTGTGTCCTCGGCCGCCGGTCCGCGCAGCAGCCGCCTCGACTGCTCCTCGAAGAAGTCGTGGTCGGCGTAGGGCACGCCGAGCAGGGCGCAGATCACCATGGACGGCACCGGCAGCGCGAAGGCGCGCACCAGGTCGGCGGGCGGCCCCTGCGCGATCATCGCGTCCAGCAGGTCGTCGACGATCTCCTGGATGCGCGGCCTGAGCTCGGTGGCGCGCTTGAGGGTGAAGCTCGGGATCATCATCCGCCGCTGGCTGCGGTGCTTGGGGTCGTCGACGCCGAGGAGTGCCGGCTTGCGGTCGCGGACCGCGGCGAAGCGGGGCGTGGTGGCCGGGAAGCCCGAACGGGTGCGGTCCGTGGACAGCCGGGGGTCAACCAGCAGGTCACGGGCGACGGCGTGGCCGGTGACGAGCCAGGCCGGGCGGCCGTCGTAGAGCCGGATGCGGGCCAGCGGCCGGGCGGTGCGCAGCGGATCGTACCCGGTGGGCGGGTGGTAGGGGCAGGCCCGGTCCTGGGGGAAGGAGACGGGCTCGGACAGTTCGGTCAGGTCTGTCATGGAAGACCTCGCAGACGAAGGATGCTTCGTGCCGATCTTCATTAGATGCCCGGGGCACCTAGGGCACGACATCGAGTTCGGCCAGATCGGCGACCTGCGGGATCTGGCTGGGAACCACCCATTCGCATCGTAATTCGGTTGCCGCCGAAACGGCGCGGGGCCAGGATCCGGCCATGTCCACGACCGATGGGTTCCCGCCGCTGCCCGCCGCCGACCTCCCGACGCGGTCCCAGCAGCAGCCCGGCCGTCCCCGGAGGCCCGGTCCGCAGCTGTCGTGAGCGCCGCGCTCGTCGCGGGCCTGCTCGCGGGCTACGGCATCGCCGTGCCCGTCGGCGCCGTCGCGACCTACCTCGTCACCCTGACCGCCCGTACGTCCCTGCGGACCGGTGTGTGCGCCGCGCTCGGCGTGGCGACGGCCGACGGCCTCTACGCCCTGCTCGCCGCCCTCGGCGGCTCGGCCCTGGCCGCCGCGCTGCGGCCGGTGATCGTGCCGCTGCGCTGGGCGTCGGCCCTGCTGCTCGCCGCGCTGGCCGTCCGGGGCGCGGTCGTCGCGCTGCGGCGGTATCGCGGACACCGGCTCGCCACCCGGACCGCTCCAGCGCCGCCGAGCCCGGCCCGGGCGTACCTGGCGTTGCTCGGGATCACCCTGCTCAACCCCACCACGCTGATCTACTTCGCGGCACTGGTGCTCGGCACCCGTGGCACCCAGGCCGCACCGCCGTCCCAGCAGGCGGTGTTCGTACTGGCGGCCCTCGCCGCCTCCGCGAGTTGGCAACTGCTGCTCGCGGGCGGCGGCGCGCTGCTGGGCCGGGCCCTGACGGGCCACCGGGGCCGGCTGGTGACGGCTCTGGTGGCCAGCGGTGTGATCACGGTGCTGGCGGTACGGATGCTGATACCGCCCGGGTGAACGGCCCGCGTGAGGGGGACGACGTGCGCCCGCGGGCGACGGTCCCCGCCTGCCGGGGACGCGGCGCACCCGCAGGGGGACGCTCCCCGCCCGCGGGCGACGGGGTGCGCCCGCGCGGAACCCGGACCGCCCGCGGGCAAAGCGGTACACCCGTGCGGGAGCCGGACCGCCCGCGGGCAACGCGGTACACCCGTGCGGGAGCCGGACCGCCCGCGGGCAACGCGGTACACCCGCGGGCAACGCGGCCCGCCTACGGGTAACGGCGTACCCGCCCCGCCCGCCAGGGACGCGGCGCGCGCCCGTGCGGGAGCCGAGCCGCCTGCGGACGATGCGGACCGCCTGCGGGCGCGCGGCCCGCCCGCCCAGGGACGCAGCCCACCTGACGGAGGACGCGGTGCGCCCGCGAGGGACCCGGACCGCCCGCGCAGGACCCGGACCGCCCCCGGGCAACGCGAACGCGGTACACCCGTGCGGGAGCCGGACCGCCCGCGGGCAAGGCGGTACACCCGCGGGCAACGCGGCCCGCCTACGGGCAACGGCGTACCCGCCCCGCCCGCCAGGGACGCGGCGCGCGCCCGTGCGGGAGCCGAGCCGCCTGCGGACGATGCGGACCGCCTGCGGGCGCGCGGCCCGCCCGCCCAGGGACGCAGCCCACCTGCCGGAGGACGCGGTGCGCCCGCGAGGGACCCGGACCGCCCGCGGCGCCGCGGGCGTGGTCGGCGGCGGTGCGGTGGGGATGAATCGTGCGGGCGCGGATGTTGTTGCGACATCAGTCACGGGACGCGACGAGAGGACGGCCGGCATGGCTCTTGAGGGCGAGTACGAGCCCAGCCCGACCCAGTGGGTGCGGGAGCAGGTGGAGCTGTACGAGAGCTCCGGCGGCACCAAGGGGACCACGCTGCGGGACACGGGACTGCCCGTGATCCTGCTGACCACCGTGGGCGCTCGGAGCGGCAGGATCCGCAAGACACCGCTGATGCGCGTGGAGCACGAGGGGCGGTACGCCGTGGTGGCCTCCCAGGGCGGTGCGCCCAAGCACCCGTTCTGGTACTTCAACCTCAAGGCCGACCCCCGGGTCGAGCTCCAGGACGGTGTGGTCAAGCAGGACATGACGGCCCGTGAGGTCACCGGTACGGAGAAGGAGCGGTGGTGGGAGCGGGCCGTGGCCGCGTTCCCCCCGTACGCCGAGTACCAGGAGAAGACCTCGCGGGAGATCCCGGTCTTCGTGCTGGAGCCGGCCGCCGGGAACTGAGCCCCGAGAAAATCCGGCCGGGACGCATGAGCCCGTCCCGTCCGGGCATGCGTCTGTCAGGCCCCGCCGCGCTCCCCCGTCGCGGCGGGGCCCTTTCGTGCCGCTCCCCGGCCGCCGCGGCCCACGCCGTGCCGCCGGCGGATTTCGGGGAACGTGTTCTCCAGGAAATCCGTCGAGCAGGGAGGACACATGAGCGGCGGGGGCGAGGGCAACAGCGCCTACGGCCACAAGGCCTTCAAGCGGTCCAGGAGCCACTTCGCGGACCGGATCACCGCCGACGGGCGGGACGGCTGGCCGGTGGAGGCCGGACGTTACCGGCTGGTGGTCAGCCGTGCCTGCCCGTGGGCGAGCAGGTCACTGGTCTCACGGCGGCTGCTGGGGCTGGAGGACGCCCTGTCGCTGGCCGTCGTGGATCCGATCCAGGACGACCGGAGCTGGCGTTTCACACTCGACGCCGACGGCCGGGATCCCGTGCTCGGGATCCGTTTCCTCAGCGAGGCCTACGACCGGCGGGAGACCGGCTACCCCGGCGGGGTGAGCGTGCCCGCGGTCGTCGACGTGCCCAGCGGCGAGCTGGTCACCAACGACTTCCAGCGGATCACGCTCGACCTCGCCACCGAGTGGAGCGCGCTGCACCGGCCGGGCGCGCCCGACCTGTACCCGCGGGCGCGGCGCGACGAGATCGACACGGTGATGGCGGAGGTGTACGAGGACGTCAACAACGGTGTGTACCGGGCGGGCTTCGCCACGAACCAGGAGGAGTACGAGGCGGCCTGCGCGGGCGTGTTCCGGCGGCTTGAGCTGCTGTCGTCCCGCCTGGCCGGGCAGCGCTACCTCGTGGGCGACACGATCACCGAGGCGGACATCCGGCTGTTCACCACGCTGGTCCGGTTCGACGCCGTCTACCACGGCCACTTCAAGTGCAACCGCTGGAAGCTCGCCGAGAACCCCGTGCTGTGGGCGTACGCCCGGGACCTGTACCAGACCCCCGGTTTCGGGGACACGGTCGACTTCGACCACATCAAGCGGCACTACTACCAGGTGCACACGGGCATCAACCCGACCCGGATCGTGCCGCTCGGGCCGGACCTGTCGGGCTGGCTGAGCCCGCATCACCGCGAGGAGCTCGGCGGGCGCCCCTTCGGCGACGGGACCCCTCCGGGTCCCGTACGGCCCGGCGAGGAGGTTCCGTCGCGGGGCCGGCCCTGAAGAACCCCGCCCCGTCAGCCCCGCCCCCGTACCCGCCTCACATTCTCAGGGAGACACCGATGGCCAAGAAGAAGCACAAGCTCCCGCTCGTCTACCAGCCCGTCGGCTTCGTGCTGGGCTGGGCCGGCGGCGCGCTGGCGGGAATGGCGTTCCGCGCGACGTGGAGGGCCATCCGCCACGAGGACGAGGCGCCCGAGCCGCTCGACGAGGACCGCCGCTGGGGCGAGATCCTGCTCGCCGCGGCCGTCCAGGGCGCCATCTTCGCCGTCGTGCGCAGCGCCGTCGACCGGGCGGGCGCCACCGCAATCGAACGCTCGATCGGCGTCTGGCCCGCCAAGGTCAGGGACGACCCCGACCCACGCCGCCGTGGAACCCGGTGACCGCGCGCGCCGGACGCCGTGACCGGCGGCCCGCTGTCCGACAGGGCGACCAGCCGCCCCCCTGCCCCACCCGGTCGCCCCGCCCGCTCCCGCCGGATCACGACGCGCGCGGCGGCGCAGCGCGGCCCGGCCCGGCCCGGCGGCAGTCACGGGCCGGCTCGTGCGCGCGGCCGCTCGCATGCGAGCCGGTACGGGACGGCTCCTCACCGTAGCCCGTAGCCCGTAACCCGGCGCCCGGGGCCGGTGGGCTCAGCCCTGTTTGGGGCCTGCCTGCGGGACTCGGCGAAGGGTGAAGGTGTGGCCGGCCGGGTCGGAGCAGTTGCGCTCCTCGTACGGGCCGGGGGCGTCCTTGGCTACGACGGGGCGGCCGCCGAGTTCGACGACTCGGCGCTCGGCGGCGTCCAGGTCCTCCACCAGGAAGTCCAGGTGGACCTGGAGCGAGTTCTCCGGGCGGGGCCAGCTCGGCGGTGTCACGCCCGCGTCGCGGCGGAAGGCGAGCCGCAGTCCGTCGGCGGCCCTGATCTCCACCAGGT
This sequence comes from Streptomyces sp. NPDC001292, assembly GCF_042896465.1. Classification (NCBI taxonomy): domain Bacteria; kingdom Bacillati; phylum Actinomycetota; class Actinomycetes; order Kitasatosporales; family Streptomycetaceae; genus Streptomyces; species Streptomyces sp. NPDC001292. Next base: position 94,909 of record NZ_JBIAXG010000009.1, on the reverse strand, counting down.
TCGCGGTCACGTCCGTCTCCCGCGCCTGGAGCAACTCCTTGTAGAACATGGCGAGTTTTTCGGGCTCGGCGCAGTCGAGCACCACGACGCCCGCGTTCACCAGTGGCATGTCTCCTCCATAGGGTCCGGCGGCAGGACGTGACCGCCCCGCCGTCCCTGCCTCCCGGATATCCCCGCCCCGCGGATTCAGGCACCCGCCACGAGTGAACCCCGGACGACCTGGGGGCGCGTCAGTTATTCGCTGCACCAAGAGGATCGGGGCCGGGAGACGCGCCGCCGGATACCGAGGCCGCCAGGGCGCACGAGCTCGGCGAAACCGGCCGCACCACGGGCAAGCCGGTCCTGCTGATGGACTGACGCCCGGTCACCGGGCACACCGTCCGGCGGTGTCCACCGTCACACGGAACCGGACGCGGCCCCGTGCTGTTCCAGGGCCGCCTCCAGCGTCGGCTGCGGGGGCAGCAACCGGGACAGGCCGGTGACCTTGAGGATGCGCAGGGTCAACGGGTGCGTGCACACCAGGTGCAGCTCTCCGCCGTGGTCGAGGACCTGGCCGCGGGCCCGGTAGAGCAGGCGCAGGCCGGAGCAGTCGAAGAAGTCCACCCGGCTCAGGTCGATCACGATCCGGGCACCGGGCCGTGCGGTGGCCCGGTCGATGTGGGGGGCGATCTGCGCCTCCGCGGCGATGTCGATCTCGCCGCGGAACTCGAGCACCGTGTGCCCGCGGTCCCGGTGGACGCGCAGATGCCGGGTGAACGGCGGCGCAGGTTCCTGCTGCACGACGAGATTCCCCTCCAACCGGCTCCGCGTACGACGGGCTCGGAGATCACAGCATCCCCCGGCCTTCGGGACCCAACGCCCCTGGCCGCTCTGCAAGTTACCCTCGTAGGAGTGAATTTCAGCATGTTCGGTTGACATATGTCTCCGAATTGCAGCCGACTGCGGCTACTCGCCGGGCGGCGCGTCGAACAGGGCGCTGACCGACTCGCCGTTGTGGATGCGGCGTACGGCCTCGGCGAGGGCCGGGGCGATCGACAGGATCCGCACTTTGCCCTTGTGTGCCCGGTACTCCTCGTCCCCCACCGGCACCGGCACGGTGTTGGTGCACACGATCTCCAGGACGTCGCTCTGCTCGGTCAGCCGTTTCAGGGCGCCCGCCGCGAACAGGCCGTGGGTGCAGGCGACGCGGATGGAGCGAGGCCCCAACTCACGGAGCTTTGCCAGCAGTTCGAGTACCGTGCTGCCCTTGGCGATCTCGTCGTCCAGCACGATGACGTCCCGCCCGGCCACGTCACCGATGACGGAGCTGATGGTCACCCGGTCGTCGGCGTAGCGCTGCTTGGCCCCGGCGGCCACCCGGGCCCCGATCATCCGGGCGAACGCGGCCGCTTCCTTGGCGTTGCCCAGGTCCGGGGAGACCACGGTGGTGCGGGACAGGTCGTACTGCCGGAAGTGCTCGGCGAGTTCGCGCAGCGAGTGCAGGTGGTCGACGGGCACCGAGAAGAAGCCGTGCACCTGCGGGGCGTGCAGCGTCATCGCCAGGACACGGCTCGCGCCCGCCGCGACCAGCAGGTCGGCCACCAGCCGGCCGCCCAGCGAGATGCGCGGCGCGTCCTTCTTGTCGGAGCGGGCGTAGGAGTAGTGCGGCATCACGACGGTGATCCGCCCGGCGGAGGCGCCGCGGGCCGCGTCGCACATCAGCAGCAGCTCGACCAGGTGCTCCTGCACCGGCTTGACGAGAGGCTGGATGAGGAAGACGTCCCGCTCCCGGCAGTTCGCCCGGAGCTGCACCTCCAGGCAGTCGTTGGCGAACCGGCTGACCCGCGCCGGACTGAGGGGCACGCCCAGATGCGCGCAGACCTCCGCCGCCAGGTCGGGGTGGGCGCTGCCGCTGAACACCGCGATGTCTCGCACGATCCGCTCCTCGCCTGATCATTTCCGGCTCCCGGCTCATGCTACTGATCGCACGGTGGCCGGTCGCGGCACGCCGCCGGGACGAGGCGGCCGCCCACGGGCCGCGACCGCCCGCGGGGCGTACCGCGACCTGGCCCGATGATCGGCCACCAGACCGGCCTGGCAAGGGATTTGGCGGGCATTCTCAGGAGGGAGGAAGGAGGACCGCGGCATGACGACTTCCCTCGGGCGAGCCACCCGGCGCATGCCTGGCTGGGCGAAGGCGGTGAGTGCCGTCGTGGTGGTGCTCTCGGTGCTGTTCGCCGGTGTCAAGCTGGCCGTGCTGCCCGGCATCAAGGACCTGTTCGGAACCGAGACGCACGACCGCTCGGGCCCCGCACTGCTGAAGTCAATCCAGGATCTGAGCCGTTACAACGCCGCCTCCGGCAACTTCCAGGTCGTCGTGGACCTGGAGAAGGACAGCAAGTACCTGCCCGACGCGATCCGCGGCACCCGCACCCTGTACGTCGGGGCCGGCACCGTGGACGCCTACGTGGACCTCGGCCAGGTCGGCGACCACGACGTGACGGTCGACGGCGACCGCACCTCGGCCACGCTGCGGCTGCCGCACGCGCGGCTCGGCCGCCCGGCCCTGGACGCGGACCACTCCTACGCCGTCTCCAAGCAGCGCGGTCTGTTCGACCGCCTGGGCGACCTGTTCTCCGACAACCCCAACAGCGAGCAGGCAGTGCAGCGGCTCGCGGTCGCGCACATCGCCGACGCGGCCAAGGACAGCGGGCTGACCGCACGGGCCGAGGCCAACACCACCGGCATGCTCGAAGGCCTGCTCAAGTCCCTCGGCTTCAAGGAGGTGCACGTCACATACGGGCCCTGAGGAGACCCCGGACAACCCGGCGGGGCCGGTACGCCGCACCCGGCCAGGCAGGGGGTTCGCGGGTAACCGGCTTACCTGACAAGGGTTGTTGACGACCGGGAGGATCTGCATGGCCCGTGTGGCGATCAGTCCGCGTATCGTTTTCCGCCCGCGCGGGGCCAGGGCCCGGTCCAAAGCCGCCGGGTGGCGGGCTGGTGGTGTGCGCCGGCCGCTGCCCTGGCCGCTGCGGCTGCTGGCGATGCTGTGTGCCTTCGCCTTCATGGTGGCGTTCGCGGTCGTCCTGGCGAAGCTGACGCTGGAGCCGTCGCCCGCGTCGGCGTCCATCGCGCACAGCAATCTGCGTCCGGGGCGCTCGCTGCGGGCCTATCTTGAGGGGGCGGGGACCCAGGAGGCGGTCAAGCAGATCGGTGGGAACCTGCTGCTCGGAGTGCCGTTCGGCGTGCTGGTGCCGGTCGTGGCGCCGGGGGCGCGCGGAGTGCTGCGGGTGCTGCTGCTGACCGCGACGGTGATGCTGCTGGTGGAGTTCGCGCAGGGTGCGCTGATCACCGGGCGGGCCTTCGACATCGACGATGTCGTCCTCAACACCGCGGGCGCGCTGCTGGGTTACGTACTCCTGGGCCGGCGCATGGGCCGGGCCGTGCACGCGCGCAAGCCGCGTGAGTGATGGCCGGAAGGCACCATCCACGGCCCCGGCCACTCCGGCTCGGGCGGCATCGGCGCGGCCTACTCCCTGCCGGGCGGCCAGTCCTTCGCGGACGCCTTCCACACCTGTGCCGTCGACTGGGCGCCCGACTCGATCACCTGGTCGGTGGACGGCAACGTCTACCAGCGCCGCACGCCTGCCGACCTGGGCGGGAAGAGGTGGGTGTTCAACAAGCCGTTCTTCCTGATCCTGAACCTGGCCGTGGGCGGCTACCGGCCGGGCGACCCGGACGGCTCCACCTCCTTCCCGCAGCAGCTCGTGGTCGACTCGGTCTCGGTGACCACGAGCGACACGTCCGGCGGCGTCGCGATCCGGGGGCTGGCCGGCAAGTGCGTGGACGTGGCCGGGGCTAACTCCGCCAACGGCACCCCCGTACAGCTCTACGACTGCAACGGCACCGCCGCCCAGCAGTGGGCGGTCGCCTCGGACGGCACCCTGCGCGCGCTCGGCAAGTGCCCGGACGTCACGGACCCCGGCACCGCGGACGGCTCCACCGTCCAGCTGTGGGACTGCGGCGGCGGCGCGAACCAGAAGTGGGTCGTCTCCTCGGCGCACGACATCGTCAACCCGCAGGCGAACAATGGACGGTGCGCTGAGCCCCTGGACCGGCCCTGACGGTCAGTGCACCGTCCAGGTGAACTTGTCGCCGCCGACCCAGCGGATCACGTCCGGATCGTCGAGGTCGTGGACGTTGATGCCGAAGGCGGCGGCGGCTTCCAGGACGTCGATGACGGTCTTCGCCTCGCCGACCACCTCACCGTCGATCTCCACGATGCGGAAGGGCGGACTGCCGGGCTGCACGCCGTGCACTAGGATCCGCGGCCGCGAAATGTAGGGGGTAGCGACTTCGGTCATGCCATCCAGCCTAGAACGCCGACCGCGGCGACGGGTCCCGGTGCCACCGGGCCCGCGGTTCCGGCACCGCTGCGGCGTCCGCCCCCGAGCCGGCCCGAAGGGCCCCGACGGACCGGCCCCGGCGCCCCCGGGCCGGCCCGAAGGGCCCCGACGGACCGGCCCCGAGGCCTCCGGGCCGGTCCGTCCGGGTCCCGCGTGGTGCGGTCGCGGTGGCGCCGGGAACCCTGGGGGTGGAGGTGGCGATGGACCCTGTCGAGGCACTGGACCGGATCGCCTTCCTGCTGGAGCGGTCCCTGGCGCCGACCTACCGTGTACGCGCCTTCCGCACCGCCGCCCGGGTGCTGTCCGGGCTGCCCGACCACGAGGTGGCCCAGCGGGCCACGGCCGGGACGCTCGAGTCGCTCAAGGGTGTCGGCCCGAAGACCGCCCAGGTGGTGCGGGAGGCACTGGCCGGGCAGGTGCCCGGCTATCTGCGCAAGCTGGAGGACGAGGCGGACCATCCGCTCGCGCCGGGCGGCGAACGGCTGCGAGCGCTGCTGCGCGGCGACTGCCACCTGCACTCCGACTGGTCCGACGGCGGCAGCCCGATCGAGGAGATGGGCCGGACCGCGGCGCGCCTCGGGCACGAGTGGGCGGTGCTGACGGACCACTCGCCGCGGCTGACGGTGGCCCGCGGGCTGTCCGCCGAGCGGCTGCGCGAGCAGCTGGAGGTGGTCGCGGAGCTGAACCGGACCTGGGCGCCGTTCCGGCTGCTGACCGGCATCGAGTGCGACATCCTCGACGACGGCTCGCTCGACCAGGAGCCGGAGCTGCTGGAACGGCTGGACGTCGTGGTGGTGTCGGTGCACTCCAAACTGCGGATGGACGCCCGGTCGATGACCCGCCGCATGGTGGCCGCCGTGCGCGATCCGCGCTCCGACGTCCTCGGCCACTGCACCGGACGGCTGCTGACCGGGCGGGGGCGGCCGGAGTCGGAGTTCGACGCGGACGCGGTGTTCGCCGCGTGCGCCGAGACCGGCACGGCCGTGGAGGTCAACAGCCGCCCGGAGCGGCTCGACCCGCCGCGGCGGTTGCTGCGCCGGGCCGTCGAGGCCGGCGTGCTGTTCTCCATCGACACCGACGCCCACGCGCCCGGCCAGCTGGACTGGCAGATCCACGGATGCGCGCGGGCCGAGGAGTGCGGAGTGCCCCCGGAGCGCGTGGTGACCACGTGGACCGGGGAGCAGCTGCTGGACTGGACCCGCGAACGCCGGAGGCCCTGAGGCATACCGCACGCGCGCTTCTCGGTGCTCTTCCGTGCGGTCCGCGTCGACCGGCCGGGACCGGGTACTCGGCGGACGCACGGTCCGCCGCCGAGAGGAGCCGAAGGTGAGCAGCGCTTCGGACAGCCGGGTCGTCGTCACGGGCGCCACCGGCAATGTCGGCACGAGTGTCGTACGCGTCCTCTCCGAGGATCCGGAGATCGGGTCCATACAGGGACTGGCCCGCCGGATCCCGCAGTGGTCGCCGCCCAAGACGCAGTGGTCGGCGGTCGACGTGTCCTTCGAGCAGTCCGGGCTCGCCGGGGAGTTCGCGGGCGCCGACGCGGTGATCCATCTGGCCTGGGCCTTCCAACCGACGCACGAACCGGCGGCCACCTGGCGCACCAACGTGCTGGGCAGCATCCGGGTCTTCGAGGCGGTGGCCGCCGCCCGGGTGCCGGTCCTGGTGCACGCCTCGTCGGTCGGCGCATACTCACCGGGGCCGAAGGACCACGCGGTGGACGAGTCGTGGCCGACCCACGGCTGGCCGGACGCCGCGTACAGCCGGGAGAAGGCGTATCTGGAACGGGCCCTCGACGTCTTCGAGCGGGACCATCCGGACGTGCGGGTGGTCCGTATGCGCCCGGCCTTCCTGTTCAAGCGGGAGTCGGCGAGCGAGCAGCGCCGGATCTTCGGCGGCCGGTTCCTGCCGGGGCAGCTGGCCCGGCCCGAGCTGATGCCGTTCCTGCCGGACATCCCGGGCCTGCGGGTGCAGGCGCTGCACACGGACGACGCCGCCCGGGCCTACCAGCTGGCGCTCGCACACGAGGTGCGGGGAGCGTTCAATCTGGCCGCCGAGCCGCCGCTCGACGCGCAGGTGCTGGGCGAGCTGCTCGGCTCCCGGCCCGTACGGCTGCCGCGCACCGCCGCCCGCTCGGCGATCGCCGCCGCGTGGGGGCTGCGCCTGCTGCCCGCCTCCCCCCAGCTGTTCGACGCGGTCCTCCACCTCCCCCTGATGGACTGCACCCGGGCCCACACCGAACTGGGCTGGCGCCCGGAGCGTACGGCGACCGAGGTCATCCAGGAGTTCCTCCAGGGGTTGCAGCGGGGCGAGGACGAGGAGACGGAGCCGCTGCGAGGCCGCAAGGTCGGGTGAGCCGAGGGCGGGCCGCGCCGGGCAGGGTCGGACTCAGGGCTCCGGCTCTGCACCGGCGGGGGCCCGCGAGGGGCGCCGGCCCCCTGCGCACGGCACCGGCGGGGTCCCGCGAGGGGCGGCCCCCTGCGCATGGCTCCGGAGGTGTCAGCCGTGCGCGCAGCGCCCGCATCTGTTCCTCCAGCGGACTGGACATCCACGGCGGCGTGGCCCGCAAGCCCTGACACCCGGGCGCCGGGCGCGCGGGCCGCACCCCGGTCTACGGCGCCGTGCGCAGGAAGTCCGCCAGCGCCTCCAGGAACCGGTCGACGTCCTCCTCGTCGTTGTAGGGAGCCAGTCCGACCCGCAGCCCGCCGGTGTCGCCCAGGCCGAGCCGGCGGGAGGCCTCCAGGGCGTAGAACGCGCCCGACGGCGCCGCGACGGCGCGTTCGGCCAGGTGGCGGTAGGCGTCGACGGTGCTGCGGCCCTCGATGGTCAGCAGCAGGGTCGGAGTGCGCTCGGCCGCGCGCGAGTGCACGGTGATCTCCGGGAGGCGGGACAACTCCTCCTCGATCCGGCGGCGCAGGGCGTCCTCGTGCCGTTCGAGCGAGCCGAAGGAGGTGAGGAGCCGTTCCCGCCGGGTGCCGCGCGCCCGCGGATCCATCCCGGCGAGGAAGTCCACGGCGGCCCGGGTGCCGGCCAGCAGTTCGTAGGGCAGGGTGCCGAGTTCGAAGCGCTCGGGGACCGCGTCGGACGAGGGCAGCAGCTTGTGCGGGCGCAGGGTCTCCAGCAGGTCCGGGCGGCTCGCCACGACGCCGAGGTGCGGGCCGAGGAACTTGTACGGGGAGCAGGCGAAGAAGTCCGCGCCCAGGGCCGCGAGGTCGACCGGGGCGTGGGCGGTGTAGTGCACGCCGTCGACGTGGAGCAGGGCGCCGCGCTCGTGGACCAGGGCGGCGATCGCGGGCAGGTCCGGGCGGCTGCCGATCAGGTTGGAGGCTGCGGTGACCGCGACCAGCCGGGTGTGGTCGGACAGCTGGTCCGCGATGTGCCGCGCGGTCAGTTCGCCGGTCGCCGGGTCGAAGTCGGCCCAGCGCACGACGGCTCCCACGGCCTCGGCGGCCTGGACCCAGGGCCGGATGTTGGAGTCGTGGTCGAGCCGGGTGACGACGACCTCGTCGCCCGCCGCCCACGTCCGGGCCAGCGTGCGCGAGAAGTCGTACGTCAGCTGGGTGGCGCTGCGCCCGAAGACGACCCCGGAGGGCTCGGCGCCGAGGAGGTCCGCCATGGCTTCGCGGGCGGCGACGACGCAGTCCTCCGCGTTGCGCTCGCCGACCGTCGTCAGCCCCCGGTTGGACAGCGGACCGGCCAGCGCCTCGGCTACGGCGTCGATGACCGGCTGCGGCGTCTGGCTGCCGCCCGGGCCGTCGAAATGGGCCCACCCGGCCTTCAGGGCGGGGAACTGCGCGCGGACACCGGCGATGTCATGCGTCACGGACTACTCCTTCGAACGCTCCTGGCACGGGATGCGCCCCCCATGATCCATCGCCCCGCGCCACGAGGACAGCCCCCTACGTCCTGCGTTCTCCAGGGCCGTCCGCCAGGCGGGGACGGACCGGGTCCTTGGGGGCCGGGGGCCGGGTCGGCGCGGCGGCCGCCGCGGCGTGAAATCCATTGGACCCCCCTTTCGGATCCTGCTTACCCTAGCCGCAAAGCTAATCCCCTTAGGCAACTTCTCCCTGTCATCCCGGAGGCCCCCGTGCGATCACTCACCGAGCAGGACGTGCGCAACTCGTTCGTGAACTGCTCCAAGGGCGAGGCCAAACGCCTGTCCGTGCCCCGCGACCTCGGTGACCGCCCCTGGGACGACCTCGACTTCCTGGGCTGGCGCGATCCTGGAGCGCCCGATCGCAGCTATCTGGTCACCGAGCGGGAGGGCCGGCTCATGGGGGTCGCTCTGCGCTTCCCCGCCTCCCAGCGGGGGTTCCTGCACCGCAGCATGTGCTCGCTGTGCCTGACCACCCACCGCGGGGGCGGAGTCTCCCTGATGACCGCCCGCAAGGCCGGAGCGGCGGGCCGCGAGGGCAACTCGGTCGGCGTGTACATGTGCACCGACCTCGCCTGCTCGCTCTATGTCCGCGGAAAGAAGGTCCCGGACTCCGGCGCGCGTTTCGAGGAGAGCCTCACCCTGGAACAGCAGATCGCCCGCACCACGGCCAACCTGGCGGCCTTCCTCGACAAGCTGTACGCCTGACCGCTCCGCACGGTCACGTTCGGTCCCTGCGCGATCGGGGAACTGCGCAAGGGATGCGGAAGGTACGTGACTGGACGTCGTCCCTGGTTCGGCTGGTGAAGCGGCACCGGGACCCCGTGGTCGTACAGGCGCTGCGCTCCACGACCGCGGCGACGATCGCGTATGTGATCGCGTTGCGGCTGAGTCCGGAGCCCGCGCCGCTGACCGCGCCTCTCACGGCTCTGCTCGTCGTCCAGGTGACCCTCTACTCCACGCTGACCACCGGCATCCGCCGGGTGAACTCCGTGGTGGCCGGAGTGCTCGTGGCCATCGCCTTCTCCTTGCTGGTGGGGCTGACCTGGTGGAGCCTCGCACTGGTGATCCTGGCGGCCCTGGCGGTCGGGCACCTGGTGCGGGTGGACGAGTTCGTGCCCGAGGTGGCGATCAGCGCGATGCTGGTCCTCGGCGTCACCGCCGTGGGCAGTACCGCCTCGGCGCGGGTCGAGGAGACGCTGATCGGCGCGGTGGTCGGCCTCGGCTGCAACCTGGTGCTCGCTCCCCCGGTGTGGACCGAACAGGCCGGTGCGTCGATCGAGGACCTGGCCCGCCGCGTGCGGCAGCTGATGCTGCGGCTGGGCGAGGAGGTGGCCGGGCATCCGCCCGTGGAGCGCGCCGCGGAGCGGCTGCACGAGGCACGCCGTCTGGACCACGACATCTCCGAGGTGGACGCCGCCCTCAGGCAGGCCGAGGACAGCCTGCGGCTCAATCCGCGGGTGCGCGAGGGCCTGCTGCACCGGGTGGTGCTGCGCACCGGGCTGGACACGCTGGAGATCTGCACGGTCGTACTGCGGGTGCTGGCGCGCACCTTCACCGACCTGGCGAAGCGGCGGGCCCCCGAGCCGATGTTCTCGCCGCAGACCGGAGCGCTGGTGCAGGAACTGCTGTGCGAGATCGCCGACGCGGTGGTCAGCTTCGCGGTGCTGGTCACCACCGACGTCAGCGTGAGCGCCGAGGAGGCCGAGTCCCGGCTGGCCGCAGAGCTGCGGCAGACCTCGGCCACCCGCGACAAGCTGGCGCGGCTGCTGCTGGAGGAGGCGCAGCGGGACGCGAGGCGGTGGCAGCTGTACGGAGCGGTGCTCACCGAGGTCGACCGCACCATCGACGAGATGGACACCGGGCACCGCTCACGCCGGCTCCTGGAGGAGCTGGACCGGTACTCCCGCGCCCAGCGCGAACGCGCCCCGCGGCTGACCCGGCTCGGGGACCGGCTGGGCGCGCCGGTCCGGTAGCCGCGGAACCACGAGGGCGCCGCGCCGCGTTCTCTGCGACAGGGGCGCGGTCGTACGGCGGCGCAGTCCTGTGAGGGAGGGGAGCAGGCATGACCGACTCGAAGGTGCGGATCGACGGGAACACACTGCGGCTGCCGGGCGGTGTGGCGGTGCGGTTCGTGCGCACCCTGCGGCTGCCGGAGAAGGGGACGCATCCGCTGCCGCCTGGATTGGGCGAGTTCCCGGTGCGGCGGGTGGCCGACTACGCGGACTCGGTGCCCGAGCAGTGGCGGGCGCGCGGCGGCGTGATGCTGCCGGTGTATCTGCGCGAGGCCATGTGGCTGAGCTTCGCGGGCACGACCGAGCCGGCCGCCCTTCAGGTCGGCGTGGGCAAGGTGTGCGCGGTGTCGGGCCGGCCCTGGAGCGACCGGTTGTCCCGGGACCCGCAGAACTACGTGGTGCTGCCCCGCCAGCCCTGGCTGGACGGCATCAACTCCGGCAAGGGCACCGTGCGCCAGTTCGTCGCCGTGCCGCTGGGCCTGGGGGCGAGCGTCGAGGGCCAGGTCACGGGCGAGGAGGTGTGGGGCGGCGTGCAGTTGCAGTCGTTCCCGCTGAACGACGCCGAACTGGCCCGGTGGCGCGAGGAGGAGCGGCAACGGCTGCGGCGGGAGGCGGCCCTGTCGGCCCAGATCTGCGGTGCCGCCTTCCCCCTTGCGGCAGCGGCGGCGCCCGCGCCGGGCGCCGCGCCGGCCGCCCCGCGCCGGGCCCCGGCCGCCATGGGGCTCGGTGTCGGCGGCTCCATGCGACAGGAGGTGTACCGGGACGACCGGCCGCCGGGCGCCTGGTCCGAGCGGCCCGCGGGGCGGGTGTTCGTGCACCTGGTGACGCCTCCGCAGTGGCGCCGCATCACCGGCGAGGCTCCCCCGCCGTCGCCCGTGGACCGCGCCGCGTACACGAGCGCGGGACTGCCCTGGTTCGACTACTACGACCAGGACGCCGAGGACCTCTCCCCCATCGACGCCCTGTCCGCGGTGCGCCCGGCCGGTGACTGGCTCGGCGACGACCACGAGCCGTGGCAGGAACCGTCGCCGCACCAGGTGCGGCCGCTGAAGGACGCGGCGGGCAGGCCGGTGGAGGACGGGGACTGGTAGGCCCGCCGGTCCGCCGCCCCGCGGGATCCGGGACGCGTCCTGCCGCGTTTGCGTGGGAGCGGTGGCGCACGTCAAGGTGGCAGTCACGACCGGGACGGCCGACGACCTGAGGTGCGGCATGGACAGTGGTGCGAGGGCGTCGCGACGGGGGTCCCCCCTGCTCGGGCGGCGCCAGGAGCCGGGGGGAGGTTGGAGCAGGCGGCGGTTCGTCGGGGCCCTGACGGGAGTCGTCGCCGTGCTGGCGGTCCCGGCGCCCGCGACACCGCGGGCCGGGTCCGCGCCCGGGAGCGCACCGGAGGCCGCCGCGAGCGGTCGGCAGCGGGCGGCGAGGCCGTCCGGTCCCCGGCCCCTGTACCTGGGCACCTACACCTCCGTACCGGACGGCGGCAGGGGCATCGGCCTGGCGGTGTACGACCCCGTGTCGGGCGCCGTCGGCGGCCGGGGCACCCTTGCCGGGGTCGCCGACCCGTCGTACCTCGCCGTGCATCCCGACGGCCGCACGCTGTACGCGGTCGACGAGCGGCAGGACGGCGGTGTGACCGCGGTACGGCTCGCCGACCGGAGGGTTCTGGGCACCCGGAGCACCGGCGGGGCGGGACCGTGCCATCTGTCCGTGCACCCGACCGGGCGCTGGCTGCTCAGTGCCAACTACGGTTCCGGCAGCGTGGCCGTGCACCCGATCAACGCCTCGGGCGCGCTCGGCGAGCGGGCCGACCTGGTGACGCACACCAGCCCGCCGCCCGGCCCCGGGCAACAGGGGCCGCACGCCCACCAGGTCATCACGAGCCCCGACGGCGGCCACGTCCTCGCCGTGGACCTCGGCACCGACACCGTCTACACCTATCGCCTCAACACCCGCACGGGCCGTCTCACCGAGGTCTCCCAGGCGCACACCCGGCCCGGCGCCGGGCCGCGTCACCTGACCTTCCACCCGAACGGACGGCACGCCTATCTCGCCAACGAGGTCGGCGACACCGTGGCGGTCTGCGCGTACGACCGGCCCACCGGCCGGCTGACCATCGGCGCGACGCAGTCCACGGGCGGGGGGACGGGCAAGAACTACCCGGCGCAGATCCTGGTCACGGCCGACGGCCGGTTCGCCTACCTGGCCAACCGGGGCCACAACACCCTGGCGCGCTACGCCGTGGAGGCCGGCGGGGCCCGGCTCCGGCTGCTGGGCACGACGCCGGTCGCGGGCGACTTCCCGCGTCAGATCGCCTTCTCGCCGGACGGCGCGCTGCTGTTCGCCGCGAACCAGAAGTCGAGCACGGTCAGCGTCTTCCACGTCGACCGCGCGAACGGCGCGCTGCGCCTGGCGGGTACGCCGTTCCCCTCACCGGTCGCCGTCTGCGCGCTGCCGCTGTAGGGCACGCGGGCAGGAGGCGGCGCCCGCCTGGAGAAGCAGGACGTGCATGCGTTCGGTGAGCGCGGCGAGGTCGTCGGCGGGCGCGTGGAACGGCAGGCGTACGTCTCCGTGGGTGCGGACGCGTTCGATGCGCAGGGTCAGTCCGTGCCGGTCGACGGCGAGCGGCCGGACGCGCACCGCGCCGTGCAGACTGTCGGGTCCGACCAGCCGGGTCAGCCGCTCCACCGCCTCGGGGTGGGCGTCGGCGAGGTGGGTGAGCAGGCCGGCCTCCGCCAGGGCGAACGGGTCCGGCGCGGCCGCGGCGAACTCCTCGGCGCCGACGACGACCGCGCCGGACGGCTGCCGCAGCACGACGCGCGTGGGATGGAACACCAGGTGCCGCGTCTCGGGGACGAGCCGGCCGGCGAGCCGGAGCCGGGCGCGGATCCGGTTGCGTACGGGGACGGCGGCGACGTCGGCGAACTCCAGGACGGCGGACGGCTCGCCGCGCGGCGCGCAGATCGCGGCGGTGCGCAGGGCGCTGTCCTCCGGAACGTGCAGGAGTACGCGGCCGTCCTCGCTCACGGTGTGCGCGCCGACGCAGTCCTCCCGTCCCCCCTCCGCGGTCACCGAGCAGGACCAGGCGGCGGACCAGGCGGCGGCGAGCACGGACCGCGCCCGCTGTGCCGCTCCGGGCGCCGCCGTCCAGATCTGGCTGTCGTCCACCCTCAACCTCTATCTTAGGTGAGCCTTGCCTAAGTTATCGAAGATCGGGGGACGTGCCAACCAGGGAGGGTGTGTCGACCGGGCGACCGGCCTCGGGGGCGGACGGTCCGGGCCACGACCGGCGGGCGCGGAAGACCGTGGAACGGCGCACGGCTCCCGCCCCGGCGCAGTCCCCGCGGACCGGGCGCCGGCGCGGGACCGCGGCGGTGGGTCAGCTCCGCGCCGTCCAGTGCGCGGGACGGGAGAGCGATCCGGGCAGCCGGGTGCCGGCACTGCCCCGGGCGGCGTCGACCTGCGGCTGGGTCAGGAAGAACGCGCCGGTCAGATCGGCGTCCGTCAGATTCGCGTTCCGCAGGTCGGCGCCTATCAGATCCGCGTCCCGCAGATCGGCTCCGGTGAGGTCGGCGGCGATCAGGCAGGCGCCGCGCAGACTGGCCCCGCGCAGGTCCGCCCGCTTCAGCCTGGCCCCGATCAGGTCCGCGCCCCGCCGGTCCTTCGGCCTGCCCTTCCCGCGCCGCACCCCGGTCCGCGCCAGCTCACTGGTGCGCAGCAGCAGGACGTCGACCTCCTGGCGGTGCGCGCCGACGTCCAGCGCGAGGAGTTCCTCGGGCGGCAGGAGAGTGAGCTGTTCGGTCCGCTCCAGCGCCCGGCGCAGCTCGCCGTGCACCGGGCGGGCGGCGCTCAGGGTGAGCGCCTCGGTCACGTACCACAGCAGCTCGTGCAGTTGCCGCACCACCGGGAACACCTCGAACATGCGCCGGGCGTCCTCCCCCGACCCCGCGCGCCAGTCCCGTCCGCCGAAGACGACCTGCGAGACCTTCTGCCCCGCACCGAAGCAGTCGTAGACCGTGCACCCGGTGAAGCCCTGCTCCCGGAGCCGCGTGTGGATGCCGCACCGGTGGTCGTCCCGAAGGTTCGGGCACGGCTTTCCCGCGGGCTTGTCCAGGGCGAAGTCCGCGGAGGCGGCGAAGGGCAGGGCGACACAGCAGAGCCCGAAGCACTGGGCGCAGTCGCCGCGCAGTCCGCTCCGGTCGCGCCGGGCGACTTTCTGATCTTGCATGACATTCAGCCTAAAGGCCCGCGGTACGGGGTCCGGACGGGCGGTTCACCGCAGGAAGGCGGCGATGACCGCCACGAACCGGTCTGCGTCGTCGAGCCACGGGTAGTGCCCCGCGCCGGGCTGGACGACCAGCTCGGCGTGCGGGAAGAGCCCGGCGTACTCGGCCATGGCGGCGGGAGGCGAGTTCAGGTCGACCTCGCCGGCGAGCACGAGCACCGGGGAGGTGAACCGGGCGAGCGCCGCCCTGGTGGCGTCCGGGTCGAAGGCGCCGTCGGCGACGTACGCGGCCGCGGCCTCGGCGTTCTTCTGGTCCGCGTCGGCGGCGTCGAGGGCCCGGGCCGCCGCGTCCCAGCGGCCGTGGCGGAGCGGGGCGAGCGCCTGCCAGTGGGCGTCCGTCGCCCGGCCCGCCGTGATCTCCTCCAGGGCCGCGTACGCCGCCGCGAACCACGGCTCGTCCTTGCGCCGCCGCGCCGTCTCGCGCCGGTCCTCGCCGGTGACCTCGATGCCCACGGCCAGGACGCTCGGCGTGATCAGCGCCAGTCTGCCGACGCGTTCGGGGTGGCGGGCCGCGTACAGCGCCGCCAGATTCGCGCCGGCGGAGTGCGCGAGCACGTCCACGCGCTCCACGCCGAGATGCTCGCGCAGGGCCTCGACGTCGTCGACGAGCCGGTCGCAGCGGTAGCTCGCGGGGTCGCGCGGAACCGCCGATCCTCCGGTGCCCCTCAGATCCGGCAGCACCAGCCGCCGGTGCGCGGACAGACCGCCGAGGTCACCGAGGTACTCCGAGGCCCTCATGGGTCCGCCGGGCAGGCAGATGACCGGAGGCCCCGCTCCGAGGGCGCGGTGGGCGAGCGTCGTCGCGTCGTACGCGAGGTGGTCGGGCATGACGGCGACCTTGGCAGGGCCGTCGCCCGCCCGGCAACCGAATTCCCGGCCCGGGACCGCTCAGCCCTCCCGAGCGGCGGCCAGGTCCAGGTGCCCCAAGCGTTCGGGGTCGGCCAGGATGTACAGGTGGGTGATCCGGCCGTCGGCGACGACGACGCCCATGACCGACCGCGGCCCGCCCTCGGGGGCGTTGGCCACCCCGACCGAGCCGTTGACCAGCACCAGGCGGGCCGTCCCGGCGTACTGCGCGAAGGTGAGGGCCTGGGCGGCCACCGTCCTCGCCCCCCGGACCACCTTGGATGCGGCCGCGCCCCGGACGAGCGCGCCGGAGTCGACCCGCAGCACCACGTCCGGGTGGAGGACGGCCACCAGCGCCTCGAAGTCGCCGCCGCGCGAGGCGGCGAGGAAGGCGTCGAGCACCTGCTTCTGCCGGGCGAGATCAGCTTCGGCGGACGGGGTGGCGCCCTGCACCCGGCGGCGGGCGCGGCTGACGAGCTGCCGGGTCGCCGCGGCGCTGCGCTCCACGATCGGCGCGATGTCGTCGAAGGGCACCGCGAACAGGTCGTGGAGCACGAACGCCAGCCGCTCGTCGGGCTGAAGCGTCTCCAGGACGACGAGCAGGGCGAGCCCCACCGAGTCCGCGCGGACCGCCTCCTGCTCCGGGTCGGTCGGGCTCAGGGGCCGGATCACGGGGTCCGGGACGAAGGTGTCGTCGATCGGCTCCTCGCGGCGGGCGCTGCGGGCGCGCAGCAGGTCGAGGCAGACCCGGCCGGTCACGGTGGTGAGCCAGGCGCCGAGGTTGCGGATGGCGCCGGTGTCCGTGCGGGTGAGCTTCAGCCAGGTCTCCTGGACGGCGTCCTCTGCCTCGGGCACCGAGCCGAGCATGCGGTAGGCCACCCCCCGCAACTGCCCGCGGTGCTCCTCGAAGCGCCGTGCCAGGACTTCCCCGTCACCCATGCCGGCCATGTCCTTCCCACCCCGTTCCCCCGTACGTCCCGAGCATCGAGCAATCCTAGGCCTCGGGCGTGGCCGCGGACCGGTCGGCGCCGCCGACGTCACACGTCGCCGCGGACGAGCCCGAGCAGCCGGTCCAGGACGCGGGGCCCGCCGGCCCGGACGCCGTCGTGCTCGAACTCGTCGGTGACCCAGGTGCGCAGGCCGCGGATCGCGCGGGCGGTGCCGAGGGCGTGGGCGGTGTCGACGTACATGTCGTCGTGGTAGACCGCCGCGGCGACCGGGACCTCGTTCGCGGCGAGGCGGGCGGGGTCGTACAGGGGCCGCCAGTCGGTGCGGGCGGCGAGCACGTCGGCGGTCTCGCGCAGCGGACGCAGCGCCGGGTCGCAGTCGAACATCCAGGGGTGCACGGTCTCGCCGGTGAACAGCACCGGCCCGTCGCCGGCGAGGGCCTTGGCGGCGTCGAACTGCGGAAACTCCGCGCGGACCCGCTCGGCCGACCAGGCGGTGGGCCGGGCGTCCTGGCCGTAGATCGCCTCGTGGACAAGGGCGTACAGCGGGTGGCCGCCGTACGACAGCAGACCCTGGACCTCTTCCTGGAAGGCGTCGGACAGTTCCGGGCCGTTCGGGGTGCGGACGAAGGCGTGCTCGAGGAGGAAGTGGAGGCGGTGGCTGCCGTCGCCGCCGCCGAGCATGATGCCGAGCGACTGGAAGGCCTCCACGGTCAGCCGGTAGCCGTTAGGGAGCACCACGTCGTGGGTGAGCAGGTGGTCGGCGATACGGCGGGCGCGGTCGACGTCCTGCGGGTAGCGGGCGTAGTGGGCGGCGACCTTGCGCTCGATGCGCGGGTAGGCGGCCCGGTAGACGTCGTCGGCGTGGGCGTCGAGCGAGGGAAGGCCGCCGGTGATCAGGGCGGCGGCCATGCCCTCGGGGTGCGTGGACAGGTAGTTCACGGTGCAGAAGCCGCCGAAGCTCTGCCCGAGGACGGTCCAGGGCGCGCCGCCGGTCACCTCGGGACGGATCGCCTCGCAGTCGCGGACGATCGAGTCGGCGCGGAAGTGCGTGAGGTAGTCGGCCTGCGCGGCGGCGCCGCCGCGCAGCGGCAGGGTCTGGCGGTTGGCGGGGGCGGAGTGGCCGGTGCCGCGCTGGTCCAGCAGCAGGACCCGGTAGTCCTCCAGGGCCCGGCCGAACCAGGCCTGCCGTCCGATGAAACGGTTCGCCCCGAAGCCGGGACCGCCCTGGAGATAGACCAGCCACGGGAGGTCCTTGCCCGCCTTGTCCCCCGCGACGGCCTCCCGTGCGTAGAGCTCGATCGTCTCCCCGGCCGGGTCGTCGTGGTCGAGCGGCACGGTGAAGGTGCGGTCGGTGAGGACGACGCCGGGGTGGCGGTAGCTGACGGTCAAGGGTTCTCCCGGGACGGAGGGTTTACGGCCGCGTCCCAGTTCAGCACATGTTCCTCCGCCGTCCGACCGTGGGATCGCGCGATCGTGCTGAACGCCCGGTCGAGGGGCCGGCGGCCGTCGGCCCGGACGCCCCGCCACGCCGGAGACCGGGGTCTCCCGTCGGACCCCTCGCCTGACTAGGCTTCACTCGTCCGATGACCGACGACGAGGAGCCGCGATGCGTGTCGCTCTGTTCCTGACCTGCGTCAACGACACGCTCTATCCGGACACCGGGCGCGCGGTGGTGAAACTCCTGACCAGGCTGGGCGTGGAGGTGGACTTCCCGATGGCCCAGACCTGCTGCGGACAGGCGCACTACAACACCGGGTACCGGCATGGGGCCGAGCCGCTGGCCCGGCATTTCTCCGATGTCTTCCGGGACTACGAGGCGATCGTGACACCGTCCGGTTCCTGCGGAGCGATGGTGCGGGAGCTGTATCCGCGCATGGGTGCGCGGGCACGGGCCGAGGGACGCGGGGACGGGCTCGCGGCCACCCTGGCCCCGGTGGTGCCCAGGACGTACGAACTGACGGAGTTCCTGGTGGACGTGCTGGGGGTGACGGACGTGGGCGCGTATTACCCGCACACGGTGACCTATCACCCGACCTGCCACGGACTGCGGAGCCTGGGCCTGGGCGACCGGCCGCTGCGGCTGCTGCGGGCGGTGAAGGGACTGGAGCTGGTGGAGCTGCCCGGGGCCGAGGAGTGCTGCGGCTTCGGCGGCACCTTCGCGGTGAAGAACCCCGACGTCTCGGCGGCGATGGGCGCCGACAAGGTGCGCAACGCCGAGTCGACGGGCGCGGAGGTGCTGTGCGCGGGCGACAACTCGTGCCTGATGCACATCGGTGGCACGATGACCCGCCTCGGGACCCGCATGCGGCCGGTGCACATCGCGGAGATCCTGGCCGGCACGGAGGAGGAGGTGGCGGCATGAGCGCGACGTTCGTGGGAATGCCCGGCTCCTCGGCGTTCCCGTCCTTCCCCCGGGCCGCGCACGAAGCCGTGCGCGACACCACCCTGCGCGGCAATCTGCGCCACGCCACGCACACCATCCGCGCCAAGCGGGCCGCGGCCGTGGCGGAGATGCCGGACTGGGCGGCGCTGCGTGCGGCGGGCCGGCAGATCAAGGACCACACCCTGCGTCATCTGGACCGGTATCTGGTGCGGGTGGAGGAGGCGGTCACCGCCGCGGGCGGCACCGTCCACTGGGCCGCCGACGCCGACGAGGCCAACCGGATCGTGGCCGGACTGGTCAAGGCCACGGGCGAGAGGGAGGTCGTCAAGGTCAAATCGATGGCCACCCAGGAGATCGGCCTCAACGAGGCCCTCCAGGCCGAGGGCATCCGGGCCTACGAGACCGATCTCGCCGAGCTGATCGTGCAGTTGGGCCACGACCGGCCCTCGCACATCCTGGTGCCCGCGATCCACCGCAACCGCGGCGAGATCCGGGACGTGTTCCGCTCCGAGATGAGCCGGTGGGGCCGCCCGGCCCCCGAGGGCCTCACCGACACGCCCGCCGAACTCGCCGAGGCCGCCCGCCTGCACCTGCGGGAGAAGTTCCTGCGCGCCAAGGTCGGCATCTCCGGCGCCAACTTCGTCGTCGCCGAGACCGGCACGCTGGTGGTGGTGGAGTCCGAGGGGAACGGGCGGATGTGCCTGACCCTGCCCGAGACGCTGATCTCGGTCGTCGGCATCGAGAAGATCGTGCCCACCTGGCGCGACCTGGAGGTCTTCCTCCAGACGCTCCCCCGCTCCTCGACGGCCGAGCGGATGAACCCGTACACGTCCATGTGGACCGGCACCACCGACGGCGACGGGCCCAAGACCTTCCACCTGGTACTGCTGGACAACGGCCGCACCGACACCCTCGCCGACGAGGTCGGCCGCCAGGCCCTGCGCTGCATCCGCTGCTCGGCGTGCCTGAACGTCTGCCCGGTCTACGAGCGGGCCGGCGGGCACGCCTACGGCTCGGTCTACCCCGGCCCGATCGGCGCCATCCTCAGCCCCCAACTGCGCGGCACCGCAAGCGAGATCGACGCCTCCCTGCCGTACGCGTCCTCACTGTGCGGCGCCTGTTACGAGGTGTGCCCGGTCGCCATCGACATCCCCGAGGTGCTGGTCCACCTGCGCGAACGCGTCGTCGAGGGCGGCCCGGCGACGCGCGCGGGCAACAAGGTGCTCCTCAAGCCGGCCAAGGGGCACGCCGCCGAGCGTGCGGCCATGCGCGCGGCCCGCTGGGCCCTGACCCGCCCCGGCGCCCTGCGCGGCGGCCAGCGGCTCGCCTCCCGCACCCGCCGCTTCCACCCCCGCACCCTGCCCGGCCCCGGCCGGGCCTGGAGCGGCACCCGCGATCTGCCGCCGGTGCCGCCGGAGCCGTTCCGCGACTGGTGGCAGCGCACGCACGGCGGACCCGGCGGAAAGGACTCGAGCGGAAGGGACGCGAAGTGAGCAGCAGGGACCGGATCCTGGGCCGGGTACGGCGTGCCCTGGCGGACGTACCGCCGGACGACACTCCCCCGGTGCCTGAACGGCCTGGGAGGGACCCGCAGTACGAGCGGGCGGTCTCCCGCGACTATCTGCGGCAGCACGGCGACCGGAGCACCGAGGAGACGGTCGACCTGCTCGCCGAGAACCTGACCGACTACCGGGCGATCGTGCACCGCTGCGACGCCGAGGGGCTGCCCCGGCTGATCGCCCACCTGCTCGGCGAACGGGGCTCGAAGACCGTCCTGGTGCCGCCCGGCCTGGAACCGGACTGGCTGGCCGCCGTCGAGGTCACCCGGGTCGCGGACCGGCCGGACAGCACCCCGCGCGAACTCGACCGGATCGACAGCGTCGTCACCGGCTGCGCGGTCGCGATCGCCGAGACCGGCACCCTCGTCCTGGACGGCTCCCCCGACCAGGGCCGCCGCCGGATCACGCTCGTCCCCGACCATCACATCTGCGTGGTGTGCGTCCCGGAACAGGTCGTCTCCTCCGTGCCGCAGGCACTGGACCGCCTCGATCCGACCCGCCCGCTGACCTGGATCTCCGGCCCCTCCGCCACCAGTGACATCGAACTGGACCGGGTGGAGGGCGTGCACGGGCCGCGCACCCTGGAGGTGGTGCTGGTGAGCGGGAAGTGACCGGCTACCTCCCGCTCTGCTTCGCGTACCGCTGTGCCATGGAGCCCGCGAAGTCGTACAGCACGACCTGCTCGTCGCCCACGACCCAGGCGTCGTGTCCGGGCGAGCAGACGAAGACGTCGCCGGGCCCCACCTCGGCCTCGCCGCCGTCGTCCATGGCCAGGTGCATACGGCCCTGCACGACATAGCCGTTGTGGTGGACCAGGCAGTTGCGCGTCCCGGCGATCGGGCCGACCGACTCGGACCAGCGCCAGCCCGGTTCGAAGGTGACCACGGCGAAGTCCAGTCCCGTGAGCTGGACGGCTTCGGGGTGGCCCCTTGGGAAGTCGCGCCGCTCGTCCGGCTTCTCGACCGTCTTCACTTCCAGCATGACGGGATCTCCCTTCCGGCCGTGATCCCTGCGGCCGGGGCCGGTCTCCGTCTCCGCGCGGACGCGCACGGTACCGGCGGGGGCCGAGCCCCTCGCTCTCATCGTCTCCCCGCCGACCGGCCCTCGCCATTCGGCTCCCGCGGGCGGGCACGGCGCCCGGCGGGGCCCTGGCCGCCGGGCAAAACGGGTTGACGGGCCCGCGGGACACCTCGTTCGATGGCTGTCCATGTGTGCCGACACCCCGTGCCCGGACGAGCCGGACTTCGACGACTCACTCGTGCGGCGGCTGATCGCCGCTCAGTTCCCGCGGTGGACCGGGCTCTCCGTCCGGCGGATCGGCTCCGCCGGCACCTCCAACGTCATGTACCGGCTCGGCCAGGACATGGTCGTACGGCTCCCCCGCACCGCCGGAGCCGCCGAGGACGTCGAGAAGGAGCACACCTGGCTGCCCCGGCTCGCGCCGTCGCTGCCGCTAACCGTGCCCGTGCCGCTGGGCAAGGGGGCGGCGGCCGAGGGCTTCCCGTGGCCCTGGTCCGTCTACCGCTGGATCGACGGGGAGATCCCGGCGGTCGGCGCCGTCGCCGAGCCGCGCCGGCTGGCGACGGACCTGGCGCGGTTCGTCACCGCCCTGCACCGGATCGATCCCGCGGACGGGCCGCCCTCCTACCGCAGTGAACCCCTGGCCGCGCGGGACGCCGCGACCCGCGCGGCCATCGCCGCCGTGCACGGCGCCGTCGACCCGCACGCGGCCGAGGCTGTCTGGGAGGAGGCGCTGCGGGTACCGGAGCCGACCGGGCCGCCGGTGTGGATCCATGCCGATCTGCAGCCCGGGAACATGCTGCTGGCCCGGAACCGCCTGTGCGCGGTGATCGACTTCGGTTGCCTCGGGCTGGGGGACCCCGCCGTCGATCTCCTCGCGGCGTGGTACGTGGTGCCGGACACCGCCCGGCCCCTCTTCCGCGCCGCCCTGATGGTGGACGACGCGGCCTGGGCCCGGGGACGCGGCTGGGCACTGTCGGTCGCCCTCATGGAGCTGTCGTCCTACCGCGGCACCAACCCGTTCATGGCCCACGTCGCCCGGCACGTCATCACCGAAATCCTGCTCGACCACGACGCCACGCAGGTCGGCGGCCGGCCGCGGTGACGGCTGCGGGGGCGTCGCGCGGCCCGGTGCGGGAACCTCTCGGTACGGGGGCGTCCGCCTCGTCGGCGTCGTCCCCGGGGAACGACCAGCACCTGCTGGTGGACCGGCAGCCGCTGGGACGTCAGCAGCCGCGCCCACGACGGACGAGCCGGCATCCTGTCGCGGGAGAACCGGGGAGCGCGCAACCGGCCTGGGCGGAACCGGAGTTCAGCCGGTGCCGCGCTGCCGCCGGATCCTGTCGGCCACCTCGTTCTGCTCGGTCTCCCACCAGGGGCGGACGAGCGCGGGCGCGGACGACGGGACCTGTTCGCCGGCCGGCCGGGACGGTACGGCGACGCGGACGAGTTCCTGGTCGAGGCGGCGGTCGAGGGCGGCGTTCCGGACGCGTTCGGCGCGCGCCCACTGCACCAGGATCGCCAGGATGAAGGGGAGCGCGGCCAGTTCGGCGATGCTGAGCATCGCGCCGCCGCCGATCTGCTGGTCGTGGTGGACGTCCGTGGCCCAGGCGGGCGCGTGGTACTGGTACCAGGCCCCCGCGATCAGCGTCCCGTGAGTCATCACCACGACTCCCGGCACCGCGTCGACGATGCCGTCCAGGAACACCAGCGCGGCCCGCACCGGATGAGTGCACCAGGACGGCAGGGTCTGCTCGTGGGTGAGCACCGGGACGACGAAAAGGCAGCCCACAGTGAGCAGATGCAGGTACATCAGCTCGTGCAGCCAGCCGACGCGCAGCGCGGTGGCGAAGTACGGCGTGAAGTACACGACGAGTTCGGTGGCGAGCACGAGGGCCGTGCTGACCAGGGGAAAGGTGAGCACGCGCACCAGCCGCCCGGTCATCACCCGCCGTACCCGCTCTGCCCTGCCCTCCGGCAGCGCCTCCACCGCGAGCCGCAGCGGGTCGCCGAGGGCCAGACCGAGGGGCGCGACCAGGTCGAGCAGGATGTTCTGCACGGCGGCGGGCCAGAACAGGACGTGGTCGTACACGGCCAGCGCCGACGTCGTGGCCACCAACAGCGTGCCCAGTCCGAGCAGCGCGAAGGCGGCGGTACGGGCGGGCGACCAGCTCCTGCCGCGTCTCCTCAGCCGCAGCACGCCCCAGCCGTACAGCCCGCCGAGGACGGCCACCAGGACCAGCGCCGGGACGTCGGCCTGCCACGAGGACAGCAGACGGCCGAGGGTCGGCTCGGCGAGCTGCCCGGCCGACAGTTCGGCCACCGCGCCAGAAACCATGCGTTTCGCTCTCCATCCACCCACAGGGGACAAGTCGTTTCATGCCCCCTGCGGACGGTAGCCGCCCACGGCCGCACACAAGGCGGCGGGGTGAGGGCGTCCGACGCGTCGCGTCAACACGGCGCCACGCCCGGGAAAGGGCCACTCAACGGGCCGAACCTCCCGGGCAGTCGGGCACCCCGACGGCGCGGCGGAGGCCGAGGGGGCCGCGCCCGAAGGCGTCATCGCACCCCGAGCCGAGTGACGACTTCTCACGGATTCCTCACCGTCGGCTTACCGCGACGACCGCCTTCGACGTCCAGGCGAATCAGTCAAAATCGCCCTGAACGGCGAGGGTCCCCTGGATGGAAACATGTCCGTAACCGCAAAGTTCCTGACAACTACGCGCGTTGACTCTAGGCTGCGGCCTGCTGCCCCTACCTAGTTCCAGTCCCATCAGGAAGGCACCATGTCGCCGACCCACTCCCGCCGCCCGGCTCCGCGAAGAGTCATCGTCGTGGCTCTCGCCACGGCCGCCACGCTGGCCACCGCCGGCGCGCTCGTCGGGGCCGACCCCGCCCAGGCCGGCCCCGACGCCGACTCGGCCCCCACGCAGGACCTCCAGCTCCTCGCCATCAACGACTTCCACGGCAACCTGGAGCCGCCGACCGGATCCTCCGGCCGGGTGACCGAGCTGCAGGCCGACGGCACCACGAAGGACATCGACAACGTGGGCGGCGTGGAGTACCTGGCGAACAGCCTGCGCACCGCGCGCAAGGGCCACGACCGCTCGCTGACCGTCGCCGCCGGCGACCTGGTCGGCGCCAGCCCCCTGCTGTCCGGCCTCTTCCACGACGAGCCGACCGTCGAGGCGATGAACAAGCTCGGTCTGGACGTCACGGGCGTGGGCAACCACGAGTTCGACGAGGGCAAGGACGAGCTGCTGCGCCTGCAGAACGGCGGCTGCCACCCGGTCGACGGCTGCTACGTCGACGGACGCGAGTTCAAGGGCGCCGAGTACCCGATCCTGTCGGCCAACGTGGTCAACGAGAAGACCGGCAAGCCGCTCCTCGAGCCGTACGTCGTCAAGGACGTCAAGGGCGCGAAGGTCGGCTTCATCGGCGTCACCCTCGAGAAGACCCCGGACATCGTCTCGGCCGAGGGCGTCAAGGGACTGAAGTTCCTCGACGAGGCGGAGACGATCAACAAGTACACCAAGGAGCTCCAGAACCAGGGCGTGCGCGCGATCGTGACGCTCATCCACGAGGGCGGCTTCCCGGCCTCCTCGTCGTACAACTACGACTGCGACTCGAGCGGCAGCGGCTCCGGCCTGAGCGGTCCGATCGTGGACATCGCCAAGAACGTCTCGCCGGAGGTCGACGCCCTCGTCACCGGCCACACCCACAACGCGTACGTCTGCACCATCCCGGACCCGGCGGGCCACCCCCGCCTGGTGACCAGCGCCGCCTCCTTCGGCCGGCTCTACACCCAGCTGGACATGAAGTACGACCCGCGCACCGACGACATCGTCCGCGCCACGGTCAAGGGCTCCAACCACGTCGTCGACCGCACCCAGCGCAGGGCGAGGGACATGACCCGGCTGCTCGACGACTGGCAGGCCCTGGCCGCCCCGGTCGCCAACAAGCCCATCGGATACATCTCCGCGGAAATCGGCCGAGGCCCCTCGGGCACCATCGAGTCGCCGCTGGGCGACCTGATCGCGGACGCGCAGCTGGCGCACGCCAAGTCCCTGGACAGCAGCGCCGTCCTGGCGCTGATGAACCCGGGCGGCATCCGTACCGACCTGGTCTACGCCGCATCGGGCAAGGAGGGCGACGGCGTGGTGACCTACGGCGAGGGCTTCGCGGTGCAGCCCTTCGGCAACACGGTCAACCTCAAGTCCCTGACCGGAACCCAGCTGATCACCGTACTCAAGCAGCAGGTCAGCGGCAGCAACGCCGCCGCCCCCAAGTACCTGCAGATCTCCGACGGCCTCACCTACACCCTGGACCTGACCAAGACGGGAGCCGACCGCGTCGTCACGGACTCCATCAGGCTGAACGGCAAGCCGATCGACCCCGCCGCCACCTACCGCGTCGCCATGAACTCCTTCCTGGCCGGCGGCGGTGACGGCTTCACCGAACTGGCCGACGGCACCGACCCGCTCGTCGGCAGCGACGACCTGGCCGCCCTGGTCGACTACCTGACGGCGAACTCCTCGGCCGCCGCGCCGTACGCGCCGACCGCAGCCGACCGGGTCACCGTCGTCAAGTAAGCGACGAGCCGGCCGATCGGACGAGGGCGGGCCTTCCGAGGCCCGCCCTCGCGTGTGTCCCCAGGCAGTGCGGCGGATCGGCTGGCGTCGGCGGGGGGCGCCCGCTCGATGTCCCGGCGCTCGGCACGGCAGGGTCCGGACGGGTCCCGGGGAGTGCCGTTCGGCCCTGGCTGCGGCTCCCGGCCGGCCGGAGACTGGGAGGACCGACGTACGGGACCGCGCGGCCGGGACGTGGCGTCCGGCCTGCGCCCGCAACAGGAGGTACCCCATGACGGGAGCCGTCGCCGGACCCGCCCGCCTCACCGCGTGGGCGGCCACGGTGCTCCCCCGCCGCCCCGCCCCGCTGCCGAGCCGCGCGCGGCGGCTCCCGTGAGCACTCCGGCCGGGAGCCGCGGCACGGGCAGGCCGCTGCGCCGCCTGGCCAGGGCACTGACTCCGACCACCGCCGAATTCCAGCCCGTGCTCCTGGCCGTCACCGCCTCGGCCCTGATCGCCGGGGGCGTCTCCTGGCTGTCCGGGAACACCGGCCTGGCCGACGTGTGCTGGGGACTTGGCACCGTCGCCGCCGTCGTGCCCGCGCTGGGCTGGGTGGTGGCCGCGCTGCGCCAGGGCCGTACGGGCGTCGACCTGATCGCGGTACTGGCGCTCGGCGGCACCCTGGCGGTCGGCGAGTTCCTCGCCGGTGCGCTCATCGCCCTGATGCTCGCCACCGGCCGCACCCTTGAAGCCGCGGCCCAGCGGCGTGCCTCCCACGACCTGGTCGCCCTGCTGGAGCGCGCGCCCCGCACGGCCCGCCGCCGTACCGGCGCCGTCGTCCGCACTGTGGCGCTCGGCGAGGTCGGCGTCGGCGACCTGCTGGTGGTGGGTCCGGGCGAGGTCGTCCCCGTGGACGGCAGGCTGGTGGACTCCCCGGCCGTGCTCGACGAGTCGGTGCTCACCGGCGAGGCCACACCCGTCGAGCGGGCGCGGGGTCAAGAGGTGCGCAGCGGTGTGGTCAACGCCGGCGGCGCCTTCGAGCTGCGCGCCGCGGCGACCGAGCAGGACAGCACGTACGCCGAGATCGTGCGGCTGGCCCGGCAGGCGGGCGCCGAGTCGGCCCCCGTCGTCCGCCTGGCCGACCGCTACGCGGCCTGGTTCCTGCCGCTGTCCATGGCGACCGCCGCACTGGCCTGGCTGCTCAGCGGGTCCGCGGTTCGGGCGGTGGCGGTCCTCGTGGTCGCCACGCCGTGCCCCCTGCTGCTCGCCGCTCCGGTCGCGATCGTCTCCGGCCTGTCCCGGGCCTCCCGGCTCGGCGTGGTGGTCCGTGACGGCGGCGCCCTGGAGAGCCTTGGACGGGCCCGTACGCTGCTGCTCGACAAGACCGGCACGCTCACCGGCGGCCGGCCGCGCGTGGTCGACGTGACCGCGGCGCCCGGCTGGAAGCCCGCCGACGTGCTGCACCTGGCGGCGACCCTCGATCAGTACTCGCCGCACGTCCTGGCGCGGGCCATCGTCGACGCGGCGCACGAGCGCGGGCTGGATCCGGGCGTGGCGCTGGAGGTGTCGGAGGAGGCCGGCCGGGGGATCTCCGGCGTCGTCGGCGGGCGCGGAGCGACCATCGGCCGGCTGCCCGCCGGTACGGCGGCTCCCGCGTGGGCCCGGGCGGTCGAGAACCGGGCGATGCTGGACGGCGCCGCGGTGGCCTGGCTCACGGTCGAGGGCCGGCCCGTCGGTGCCGTGCTGCTACGCGATCCGGTGCGGCACGACGCCCCCCGGACGCTGCGCCGGCTGGGCACGGCGGGCATCGAACGGATCGTCATGCTCACCGGGGACCGGCCCGAGCCCGCCCGTGAGGTCGCCGCCGTCCTCGGACTCGACGGCGTGCGCGCCGAACTCTCCCCGGCCGGCAAGGTGGCCGCGGTCCGCGCGGAGCAGGAGCGCGCGGTCACCGTGATGGTCGGGGACGGCGTCAACGACGCGCCCGCGCTCGCCGCCGCGGACGTCGGGGTGGCGATGGGGGCGCGCGGATCCACCGCCTCCTCCGAGGCCGCCGACATCGTCCTGACCACCGATCGCCTGGACCGGCTGGCCGACGCGGCGGCGGTCGCGGTGCGCGCACGGCGCATCGCGGTGCAGAGTGCCCTCGGGGGCATGCTGATGTCCCTGGCCGCCATGGCGGCGGCCGCCTTCGGACTGCTGCCGCCCGCGGTGGGCGCCCTGCTCCAGGAGGGGATCGACGTGGTGGTGATCCTCAACGCGCTGCGCGCCCTGCGCGCGGACCGGGCGGCCCAGCCGGCGCTCGAACCCACCACTGAGGCCCTCATCCAGCGCTTCGCCGCCGAGCACGACGAGCTGCAGGACGTCCTGGAGGCGGTGCGCGCGGCCGCGGCGCGGCTCTCCGCACGCCCCGGCCCGGACGCCCTGGCGTCGGTGCGGGAGGTGCACCGGCTGCTCACCGAACGGCTGCTGCCCCATGAGTACGCCGAAGAGCACCAGCTCTACCCGGCCTTGACGCCCGCACTCGGCGGGCCCGAGGCGACCGCCACCATGAGCCGGGCCCACGCCGAGATCGAACGGCTCTCCCGGCGCATCGCCACTCACCTCTCGCTGGCCGACGCGGAGGGCACCCTCGCACCCGAGCAGTCCGAGGACCTGCTCGCCTGCCTCTACGGCCTGCACACCGTGCTGCGCCTGCACTTCGCGCAGGAGGAGGAGAACTACTTCTCGCTCGCCCCGTGACCCTCGCCCGGGCTGCCGGCCGGCGGCCCGGGTGGGCCTTTCGGCTCTGGCGCGGCCGCGGGCGTGCGCGCAAGGTGAGGAGTGGCGGCAACGACTCGTACGGAACTCGCACGGAAGTGGTCACGATGGAAGCCAAGCAGTGGACCGTGCAGATCTACATCACCGAGGACGGCGACGACACCCACGCACGTGCCGTCCTCACCACCCGCGAGACGTCGACGGTCACCGGTCGGGGCGTGGCCCGGCGCAACCCGGTCGACCGCCCGATTCCCGAGATCGGGGACGAACTCGCCGTCAGCAGGGCCCTGGAGGACCTCGCCATCCGGCTGCACGACGTGGCGTCCGACGACATCGTCGAGCTGGCCGGTCCCGCGCCCGCCTGACGGACGTCCTCACGGCGTGCGGCGACGGCCCGCCAGGGGGCTCTTCGGGGCCGAAGGGCCCCCTGGCGGGCCCGAGCGGCCCGTGGCGGCGCGGCCCGTACGGGAACAGGCTGGATACAGCAGGGCGGCGGCATCCCGGAGAGGGACGATGACGGACAGCCCCACCACCGCGGGCCTGGTCAGGAGCGGACTCGCCGCCCTGTTCAGGCCCCTCGGTGGGCCCGGCCGCACGGTCGCCGGACCCACCGTGCGCGACGTGCGGCACCGGGGACGCCGCGGCGCCGCACGACGAACTCGCCGACCGAGCGAGGCGGCAGGAACGAGAGGAGCCGGAGCGATGACCTCCACCACCACCCGGGCCGCGGCCCTTCCGGCCGAGCACCGTGCGCGGCTCATGCGGTTCGCCCGCGAGACCTCCTTCGACATGGGCGCCCGTCTGTTCCACGAGGGCCGGCACGCCGACCGGTTCTGGATCGTCCGGACCGGCACCGTCACCCTCGACCTGCACGTCCCGGGCCGGAGCGCCGCCGTCATCGAATCGCTGGGCCACGGCGAACTGGTCGGCTGGTCCTGGCACTTCCCGCCGTACGTGTGGCAGCTGGGCGCCGAGGCCGCGAGCCCGGTGCGGGCCTACGAGTTCGACGCGGAGGCCGTGCGCAAGCTGTGCGGGGAGGATCCCGAGTTCGGCCGCGCCGTCGCCGTCTGGGTCGCCGGGGTGGTCGCCCACCGGCTGCACGCGGCCCGTATCCGGCTGCTCGACCTGTACGCCCCCTACGGCAGCGGGGGCCGGTGAACGACACGAGGCCGTACCGACGCCCCGAGGAGGAGACCGTGCACGGCAGCCCGCACATCGTGAGCGACGTCATGACGCACACCGTCGTGGCCGTCGGCCGCGACGCCCCGTTCAAGGAGCTGATCAACCTCATGGCGCAGTGGAAGGTCAGCGCCGTTCCGGTGCTGGAGGGCGAAGGACGCGTGATCGGGGTCGTGTCCGAGGCCGACCTGCTGCCCAAGGAGGAGTTCCGCGACAGCGACCCCGACCGGTTCACCCAGCGGCACAGGCCGTCCGACCTGGCCAAGGCGGGCGCGGTGACGGCCGAGGAGCTGATGACCTCCCCCGCGGTCACCGTCCACTCCGACGCCACGCTCGCCGAGGCCGCGCGCATCATGGCCCAGCGCCGGGTCAAGCGGCTGCCCGTCGTCAACAGCGAGGGAATGCTGGAGGGCATGGTCAGCCGGGGCGACCTGCTGAAGGTCTTCCTGCGGTCGGACGACGACCTGGCCGAGGAGATCCGCCGGGAGATCGTCTCCTACCTCTTCCCCGCCCCTCTCGAACCCATCCACGTCGGCGTCTCCGACGGCGTGGTCACCCTCATCGGCCGTATCCGGGACACCTCGCTGGTGCCCGTGGCCGCCCGCCTGGTACGGGCCGTCGAGGGCGTCGTCGACGTCGAGTGCAACCTCACCAGCGGCTCGGCGGTGACCGAACCGCGCTGAGCGCACCGCGCCGGTGTCGTCGCCCGCGGGTCGTGGACACGGCCCGCGGGGTCGCGTCGGTCGCGCCAGTCGTGGAGCGCACCGCGCCGGTGTCGTCGCCCGCCGCCGGTGTCGTCGCCCGCGGGTCGTGGACACGGCCCGCGGGGTCGCGTCGGTCGCGCCAGTCGTGGATCGCGTCAGTCGTGGGGTACGAGCACGACCGGGCGGGTGACGTGGTGGACGAGGGCGTGCGTGACCTGACCCGCGTGCGCGCCGATCGCGGGGTGCCTCCTGCGGCGGCCCACCACCAGCAGGCCCGACCCGCTCACGGCGCGCGGCAGAACGTGGGCCGGGCGCCCCTCGTGCAGGATCTCAGCCACGTACACGGCGGGGAACTTCTGCCGCCAGGGCTCCAGCAGCGCGGCGAGTCCCCGCTCCGCCTCCTGCCTGAGCGATCCGCGGGTCCCCGCGTCCGGCAGCCCGTGGGTCAGCGGCACGTGCCAGGCGTGCACCACGCGCAGGGGCGCCCTGCGCAGTTCGGCGGCGCGGAAGGCGAAGTCCAGGACGTCGTCGCAGGGGCCGTCGGTGTCGACGGCGACCGCCACGTCGCGGTGGGGGGTCTGTGCCGAGGCACGTCCGGAGACGTCCGGCAGATGTTCGCTCTCCGCGGTCTCACCCGCTCGCACGAGGACGACGGGCCGCTCGGCGTGTACGGCGGTCGCCATGGCCACCGACCCCAGGACGAAGCCTCCGACCGCGCCGAGCCCCTGGCTGCCGATGACCAGCAACTCGGCGTTCTCCGCCTCGTCGAGCAGTGCGGGACCCGGCTGCCGGTGCACCTGCTCGCTGGACAGGTCCAGCCGCGGGTACGACTCGGCGAGCTGGGCGACCGTGTCCCGCAGCATCCGCCGCGCGCGGGACTGCGGCACGCGCACCTCGGGCAGGTCCGCTCTTCCGGAGATGTCGGGCAGGCCTTCCCAGGCGTGCACCAGCCGCAGCGGCAGCCGTCGCCGGAGGGCTTCCCTGGCCGCCCAGTGGGCCGCGGCGAGGCTCTCGCGTGAACCGTCCAGGCCGGCCACGACGGGTCTCAGCATGACGGTCACCTTCCTTGTCCCCTCACTCGTCCCCCGGCGGGTGCGCGGCCGGCGTCACACCGGCCGCGCACCCGGGTGCGGCGAGCGCCCCTGCTCAAGCGTGCCGCACCGGGATGGTCCTGGTGCCCGTCTTCTCCTCCGGGACCGGGACCGTGGTCGTCGGGACGCCGTCCCCGTACTACTCCGCGCCCTCTTCCAGTCTCGCGCGTTCGGGCCGCGGCGGAGGTGGGCCGACCGGCCCGGGGGCGGGGGACGGTGGGCCCGAGGTCCCGCCCCGGCGGGGGACGAACGGCCGGTGCGCCCGCGTCGGGCGGCCCCAGGACGGCGGCCCGCGAGGCTGTCACGCTGAAGCGCTGAGGCTCACGGCCGTCGCGCCCCCGGTGCGCCTTGGCCGTTCCGGGGCAGCGGATAGCGCAGCAGAACGCCCACGCCCTCGTGCAGCCGCGCCTCCCGCTCGGGCACCAGGACCAGTTCCGCCCGCGTGCCCACCAGCGCCCGGGTCAGCGCCGCGTCGGCGCGCTCCGCACGCAGGTCCTGCACGCCGTAGGAGCGCAATTCCTCTTCGGTGAGGGCGAGTTGGCCGGGTTCCGGGCCGACCCACAGGCGCAGCGGCGACTCGGGGTGGTTGTTGAGGAACAGTGCCTTGACCCGGCCCCGTTGCAGGGCCGACACCGCGGCGGCAAGCCCCTCGGCCGTCGCTCCGCCGTGTGCCCGCTGGGCCAGGAAGACGTCCAGCAGGCCCCGGTCGTGCGCGGCCATGCGTCCGCTGAAGAGACTCTCGAGCCGCTGCTCCAGCAGGGCCCGCCCCGGCACCGACTCGCCCGTGCCCTCCGCCGTGGTGACATGTCCGCGCAGGGGTACGGGAAGCCGGTTGACGAGGATGCCACGGGCCCACACGTCTCCCGCGACGACGACCGCCTCGCAGTCGATGCGCCGTGCGTGGCCCTCCAGCTCCCGGCCGATCACCTGAGCCGCCCGCGGCCAGTCGCCCACTGGGATCTCCTCGTGCAGTCGGTGCCCGGGCGCGACCTTGGTCAGGGGCCATGTGCCGGCCTCGGCGTCGACGCGTACGGTGCCGGTCGCGTCCGTGGAGTGACGTCCGCCGTAGCGGACGTGCACCGCCAGGTACGGGATACCGGGCGCGTGCTGGACGATCAGCGGCATGGTGTCCGGCAGCGTTCCGAAGTGGGCCGTGTCCCGCGTGGGCGGGGCCGGCAGCTCGTCCAGCAGGGCCGCGTGGCCGTGCGCGGTGAACACCGCCTGGCCGTGTGTACCGGGGACCTCCGTGTCGCTGCCCACCAGGTCCGCCACCGCGGTGATGGTGCTCCGGTCCGCCCCCTCGGACATCAGGGTGTCCCGCAGATGCCGCCACCGCAGTGCTATGGCCGTCTCGGGATCCGCGACGGCGCTGTCGCGGGAAGTGTCCAGATACACCGACGCGAACGGACCGGACTGCTTGTACAAAGGTTCGAGAAAGGAAAGCCTCATGGTCGCTCCCGACTGCACCGCCGCCCCGCGCCCACCCGAAGCCGCTCACGGCGACCTCCCGGCGAACTCCTGGCCGGCTCGCCAGTCACCCACCTGATCAGTCTCGCACCGATCCGACCGGCCTGCCGCCCCGCTCCCGGGGGCCGGGGTGCCCGGGCTGCACCGCCCGGCGGGCCACACGACAATGGTGTCGGCGCACGATCCGCCCGGGCAGGGGAAGGCGGTGGCCTGTGATGACGTACGTCGCTGTGAGTGCGCTGAGCCATCCGGGACTGATCCGCGAACACAACGAGGACAGCCTGGTCGCCGGGCCGTGGACCCTGTGCGCCACGGTGACCGAGAATCCGCAGACGCTGGTGTTCCCCCTCGGTACGCCCCTCGTCGTAGCGGTCGCCGACGGAATCGGCGGCCAGCCCGGCGGCCACGTGGCCAGCGCCCTGGTGGTCCGGCAGCTCGCGCAGGCCGGGCCCGGCCTGACCGACGAGGACGACGTCCGCGAGGCGCTGCACGCCTGCAACCGCCGGGTGTACACGGCCGCGGAAGGCGACGGCCCTGCCACGATGGGCACCACGGTCGCGGGCGCCGTCGTACTGCCCGGGTCGCTGCTGGCGTTCAACGTGGGCGACAGCCGGATCTTCGCCGCACCACGGGGCGGGCTGCTCCAGGTCAGCGTGGACGACAACCCGCCGCCCCCGCCGGGGCAGCGCACGACGTCGCTCCTGACCCAGGCCCTGGGCGGCGGCCGGAAGTACCGTGCCGTCACCCCCCATGTGACCGCCTGTCCTCTCGCCCCGGGCGACCGGTACCTGATCTGCACCGACGGCCTGACCGACCCGGTGCCGAACGACGTCCTGGACGACCTGCTGCGGGAGTTCGACGACGGCCGGGCGGCCTTCGAACTGTGGAAGGCCGCCATCGCGGCCGGCGGGCCGGACAACATCACGCTCGCCGTAGTCCGGATCGTGGAGCAGTGACCTCCCCGCCGGCCCTGTTGACGAAGGTTTCGGAAAGGGCTCAAAAAGGGCTCAGGAGGAGAAGCCGTACCGCCCTCGCAGGCGCACGAAGCACGCGGGCGTGACTGTCCGCCGCGGTTCCAGTCCCCGCGCTGTGCGCAGGAAGGACACGACCTGCTCCCGGCCGCCGGACCCGATGGGCTGTACGAGGCGGCCGCCCGGACGCAGCTGCGCGGCCAGCGGCGCGGGTACCTCCGGGAAGGCGGCGGACACGACGACGGCGTCGTACGGAGCGCGGTCCGGCACTCCGCCGCTGCCGTCCCCGACGCGCAGCTCGATGTTCCGCAGGCCCTGAGCGGCGAGGTTGCGCCGTGCCTCCTCCGCGAGGTCCGGCCGCATCTCGACGGTCACGACGTCGGCGGCCAGTGCGGCGAGCAGCGCGGTCTGGAAGCCGAGTCCGGTACCGATCTCCAGGACGTGCTCGTCCCCGCTCAGCTCGAGGCCGTCGATCATCATGGCGGAGAGCGAGGGCTGGGTGGTCACCTGTCCGTGGCCGATCGGAAGGGGCACGTCGCGGTAGGCGTCCGCGCGGTGGCCGGTGGGCACGAACGCCGCCCGGGGCGTCGTGCGGAAGGCCTGGAGCAGCCGCTCGTCACTGACGCCGGCCGCTCGAACGGCCCGCACGAGAGCCTCGGCTGGACGGTCGGCTTCGGACATCGCACTGCTCTCCCTGCGGGGCCGGAGGGTGAGCATGCCGTCGGGCTCGCCCCCCGCAGTCATCGTCGCACCTGGCCCGCCGGACGGGTCGGTTCCTAGACTGTGAGACGTGGTTCGGGCCAACGAGGAGGTCGAGGCGCTCCTCCAGGAGTACGCGGACCTCATCGCCATCACCGGAGGCGACGCGTTCAAGGCGCGCGCCTACGAGAAGGCCGCCCGTGCTATCGGCGGCCACCCCGCCGACGTCTCCCGCCTCGATGTCGCGGGTCTGAAGGAGATCCCGGGCGTCGGCAGGTCGATCGCCGAGAAGGTCGTCGAGTACTTCCGCACCGGCAACGTCACGGTGGTGGAGGAAACGCGGGCCAGGATCCCGGCCGGGGTACGGCAGTTGATCACCATCCCCACCCTCGGCCCCAAGAAGGCGATGACCCTCTACGAGGACCTGCACATCTCCTCGGTGGCCGAGCTGGCCGACGCGATCAAGGCGGAGAAGCTGCGCGACCTGAAGGGCTTCGGGAAGAAGACCGAGGAGAACATCCTGCACGGCATCGCCCTCATGCAGCAGGCCGGGGAGCGGATCCTGCTGGGCACCGCCATGGAGTCCGCCGAGGACGTCGTCGCCGAACTCTCCCGGATCACCGGCTGCACGCACTGCGCGTACGCCGGATCGCTGCGCCGTATGAGGGAGACCATCGGGGACATCGACGTCCTCGTCGCCGCCGACCGGTCGGCGCCCTTCATGGCCGCGCTGACCGAGCTGCCCTCGACCGCCGAGGTCATCGCGCACGGCGCGAAGAAGACCTCGATCCGTACCGTCAAGGGCGTCCAGGTCGACCTGCGCGTGGTACGACCGGACTCCTGGGGTGCCGGGCTGCAGTACTTCACGGGCTCCAAGGCACACAACATCCGCACCCGGACGATCGCCGTCCACCTGGGGCTGAAGCTCTCCGAGTACGGCCTGTTCGACGCCGAGAGCGGAGCACGGGTCGCCTCCCGCTCGGAGGACGAGGTGTACGCCAGGCTCGGCCTGCCGTGGATCCCGCCCACGCTGCGCGAGGACCGGGGCGAGATCGAGGCCGGCCTGCGCGGCGAGCTGCCCGAGGTGGTCACGGAGGACGACGTCAAGGGCGACCTGCACACCCACACCGACCTCACCGACGGTCTCGCCCCGCTGGAGGAGATGGTGGCCGCGGCCGCCGACAGGGGCTACGCGTACTACGCGGTCACCGACCACGCACCCGACCTCGCCATGCAGCGCATGACCGAGGAGAAGGTCCTCGCCCAGCGCGAGCAGGTGCGGTCGCTGGACGGCCGGCACCACGGAATGCGGCTGCTGCACGGCACCGAGCTCAACATCGGCCCGGACGGGGACGTGGACTGGCCCGACGAGTTCCTCGCGGGCTTCGACATCTGCGTGGCCTCGGTGCACTCCCACTTCGGCCTCGGCCGGAAGGCGATGACCCGGCGGCTCGTGCGCGCCTGCGAGAACCCCCACATCCATGTCATCGGCCACCCCACCACCCGCCTGATCGGCAGGCGGCCGGGCATCGACGCCGACCTCGACGAGGTGTTCGCCGCCTGCGCCCGTACCGGCACGGCCCTGGAGATCAACGCGCAGCCGGACCGCCTCGACCTGGGCGACGAGGACATCCTGCGGGCCAGGAGCCACGGGGCGAAGTTCGCCGTCGACTCCGACGCCCACTCCCTCCTCCACCTCGCCTACCTGCGCTACGGAGTCGGCACGGCGCAGCGCGGATGGCTGACCCCGGACGATGTGATCAACACCTGGCCGCTGCGGCGACTGCGCCGCTTCCTGCGCAAGGACCGGGCCGCCTGAGGCGCACCCGGGCCCAATGGCCGCGGCCGTGACCGGACCGCCGGTGCGGTGCTTCGGTCACGGCCGCGAAACGGCTCGCACAGGCGTCACGGCTTGCGCGCGAGGCCGCCGTGCTCGGCGATGGCCTCCGCGGCGGGGGCTTCGGGGTCCGGACGCCAGTGCGGAACCGAGACGACCCCGGGCTCCACGAGCTCCAGCCCGTCGAAGAACGCCGTCAACTGGTCGACGGTGCGCAGGTTGTACGGGACGGCGCCGCTCTTGTTGTAGCCCTCCTGGGCCTCTTCGAAGTCCGGGTCGGTGCCCAGGGAACCGTCGTTGATGGAGAGGTAGCTGCCGGACGGCAGTGCGTCCATCAGCCGGGAGACGATGGAGCGCGCCTGGTCGTAGTCGGCCACGTGGCCCAGGATGTTGCTGAGGATGAGGGCGGTGGGACGGGTGAAGTCCAGCGTCGCGGCGGCGGCCGCGATGATGCGGTCCGGGTCCTGCAGGTTGGCGTCGACGTAGGCGGTCGCTCCCTCCGGGGTGGAGTAGAGCAGGGCGCGGGCGTGGGCCAGGATCATCGGGTCGTTGTCGACGTAGACGATCCGGGCCTCGGGGGCGATGCGCTGGGCGACCTCGTGGGTGTTGTCGGCCGTCGGCAGGCCGGTGCCGACGTCCAGGAACTGCCGGATGCCCGCCTCGGCGACCAGGTAGGTGATGTTGCGGCGCAGGAAGGCGCGGCTGCTGCGGGCGATGGTGACGATGCCGGGGAAGACGGCGGTGTAGGCGTCGCCGGCCTCCTGGTCGACGGCGTAGTTGTCCTTGCCACCCAGCCAGTAGTTCCAGATCCGAGCCGAGTGCGGCACCGTCGTGTCGAACTTCGGGTGCGCCGCTGGGTCGGGGCTCGTCGCGGGGTGGGTCATGAATACCGTCCGTTCTCCGTCGCGCGGATTGTCCGACGACAAACTACGTCCCGAAAGCCCTTCTGTGCACACCAGTTCGCGTTTCCGTCGGGGGTTTTCACGAAAGAGGGCGGCCTCGGCCCCGCCCTCGCCTACGCCATCCCCCGGCGACGCAGCAGCAGCCACAGTTCCGCGGTGACGTCCGGGTCGGAGAGATCCACGCCGAGCAGCGCCCGGCAACGCGAGACGCGGTGCCGGAGCGTGTTGCGGTGGACGCCGAGCGCGCGGGAGGCCCCCTCCCACTGGCCGTGATGGCGCAGGTATTCGACGAGGGCCTGGCGCAGGACATCGGTCAGCCGGTCGCAGGCGGCGGCCATACGCGCGGCCGGATCGCCGCCGTAGGGTCCCGCGGTCGGGCGGGCGAGCAGCCGGGTGCCCGGGGCGAGGTCCGCCAGCGTCGCGGCGGCGACCGCGCGGACCGCCGGTGCCTGCCCGACCGGGACCACCTCCGTCAGGACGGCCGCGGCGTCGGCGTCCGTCCGCCGTACCGCGTCCTCCAGGTCCCCGGTCGGGGGGTGGTCCGCGGGGACCAGGAACCAGGCCGTTCGCTCATCGCTCCGGACGGCGATCGCCTCCGGACACCAGCGCCGGACCACTCCGGTGAGGATGTCGCTCGCCCAGCCCCTCACCGCCAGGAGACGTACGTGGTCCGGCGGGCTCGGCGCCCGCACGGCGCCCGCGAGCCTCCGCGCGGCGTCCACGTGCCCGATGTCGACCAGCAGTCCGACGCAGCGCTGCCCTTCGTCGGCCACGGATTCGGCGCGCGCACCGCGGACCGCGTCCAGGCTCAGCAACGCCGACGCCGTCAGCACGGCTCTGCGCCGCGTGGGATCCAGCGGCGTCGAGGTGCCGACCGCGAGGAACCCGGCGGCTCGCTCGTGCCCGGCCAGCGGGAACACGATCACCGCTCCCGACGCGGTGGCGAACGAGGCGGCGGAGTGCGCTCCGGCGCCCTCCAGTCGGACGATCTCCCCTCGTACCCGCTCGGCCTGCTCGGCGGCTCCGGCGGGGAACACCTGGTCGACCTCGCCCGCCGGTGTGTAGGCCGCCGCCCAGGCGTCGAGCGACCGGCCGAGGGTGCGCAGGACGGTGGCGACCGGGTCGGCGGACGCGGCCGCGTCGACGAGCGCCCGTTGGGTCGCCAGGACGTCCTTGAGGTGCTGCTCGGCCGTGCGGGAGACGGCGGCCCAGTAGGCCTTCGTGATGCGCAGGAACGGCGTGGGCGGCGGGACGGTGAGAAGGCACAGCCCCAGCTTCCGGCAGGCCGCCAGGAGCGGCGCCGGAACCTCGGCGTGCACCGGACCGAGGCCCAGTGCCAGCGCGGTCAGCTCCGCCTCCACCAGGCGGCCGACGTACCGTTCGCAGCCGAGCTTGTTCCCGGGAAGGGACAGGCCCGTCGTCAGCAGCAGCTCTCCCCCGTTCAGATAGCCGGTCGGGTCGGGCAGTTCGCTGATGTGCACGGCGGACACCTCACGCGCCGAGGCGGCGAATCCCTCGGCCGGCGCGAGATCCGTACCGAGGACACCGCACAGAGAGGCCACCGTCGGAACCGTCACGCGTGCTCCTGCGCGAGAACCATCACGAGTGCTCCTGTGCGATCTGTCCAGTCCGGGCCCTGCGCGGTGCATTTTATCCAATGAGAGATCCGCGCCTTCTCCGTACGGTCGTCCCGTCCCGAGTGAACGGAGAAAGGTCATGCCCGTCGATCCGCCCGCGGCCCTGCCGCTGGACGGCCTGGTCGTCGCCGACTTCAGCCGCGTCCTGGCCGGCCCGCTGGCCTCGGTGGTGCTGGCGGACCTGGGGGCCACCGTCATCAAGGTGGAGCGCCCGGGCTCCGGCGACGACACCCGTGCCTGGGGTCCCCCGTGGGCCGGCAGTTCCAGCAGCTACTTCGAGTGCGCCAACCGCTCGAAACGGTCGGTGACCCTCGACCTGTCCGACTCCGAGGACCTCCGGCTGGCCAGGACACTGGCCGAGCGGGCCGACGTCCTGGTGGAGAACTTCAAGGACGGCACCCTCGCCGCACGAGGACTCGACTACGACTCCGTCCGCCGTACCAACCCGGGCGTCGTGTACTGCTCGGTGACCGGCTTCGGCCGCCACGGCGGCGCGGCGCTGGCGGGCTACGACTTCCTCGTCCAGGCGCTGGGCGGTCTGATGAGCATCACCGGCGACCCCGACGGCGACCCGCAGAAGGTCGGCGTGGCCCTGGTCGACGTACTGACCGCCAAGGACGCGACCATCGGCATCCTGGCGGCGCTGCGGGCCCGCGAGCACAGCGGGCAGGGCCAGCGGGTGGAGGTCAACCTCCTGTCCAGCCTGCTGGGTTCGCTGGCGAACCAGGCCTCGGCGTATCTGGCCACCGGTCGCGCCCCGGAGCGGATGGGCAACGCGCACCCGTCCATCGCGCCGTACGAGACGCTGCGCTGCGCGGACGGTCTGCTGGCCATGGCGTGCGGGAACGACGGGCAGTTCCGCCGGCTGGCCGAGGTGCTGGACGCGCCGGACCTGGCCGACGACGAACGCTTCGCGACCAATCCGGCCCGTGTGCGCAACCGCCACGCACTCGTCCGGGCACTCGAGGAACACCTCGCGCGCGACACGGTCGAGACCTGGATCGGGCGGTTCACCGCGGTCGGTGTTCCGGCCGGAAGGGTCGGCACCATCGCCGACGGCATCGCCCTGGCCGAGTCGCTCGGCCTCGAACCGACCGTCCGGGTCGGCCCCTCGTCGCCACCCCAGATCCGGCACCCCGTCACGTATTCGGCCACCCCGGTCACCGGGTACCGGCCGCCACCCCGTCTCGGCGAGCACAACGACGACGTACGCCGCTGGCTCACCGACCCGACCCACTGATCCGGCACAGGAGAAGACCGCATGAACGCACCGGCCAAGCTGCCCCCGCTCGACCCCCGCGACCCCGCCGGCCTGCACGACCTGCTCACCCCGGAGGAGAAGGCGGTGGCCGCCTCGGTGCGCCAGCTCTGCGGCCAGCGCATCGACCCCTTCGTGGCGGACTGGTTCGAGCAGGGCACCATTCCCGACATCCGCGGCCTGGCCAAGGAACTCGGCGCGCTGGGCGTGCTCGGCATGCACCTGGAGGGCTACGGCTGCGCCGGCATGTCGGCCACCGAGTACGGCGTGGCCTGCCTCGAACTTGAGGCCTCCGACTCGGGCGTCCGCTCGCTGGTCTCCGTGCAGGGCTCGCTGGCGATGTTCGCGATCTGGAAGTGGGGCACCGAGGAGCAGAAGCGGCACTGGCTGCCGTCCATGGCCGCCGGTGAGGCGATCGGCTGCTTCGGCCTCACCGAGCCCGACATCGGCTCCGACCCCGGCAGCATGCGCACCCGGGCGCGGCGCGACGGTGACGACTGGATCCTCGACGGCCGCAAGATGTGGATCACCAACGGCAGCGTGGCCGACGTGGCCGTGGTCTGGGCCCGGACCGACGAGGGGCTGCGCGGCTTCGTGGTGCCCACCGACACCCCGGGCTTCTCGGCCCCGGAGATCAAGCACAAGCTGTCCCTGCGTGCCTCGATCACCAGCGAGTTGGTCCTGGACGGGGTACGACTTCCCGCGGACGCCGTGTTCCCCGAGGTCCGCGGTCTGAAGGGCCCGCTCAGCTGCCTCAACGAGGCCCGCTACGGCATCGTCTGGGGAGCGATGGGCGCGGCCCGGTCGTCGCTGTACGCCGCCCAGTCCTACGCGATGGAGCGCACCCAGTTCGGCAAGCCGATCGGGGCGTTCCAGCTGACCCAGCAGAAGCTGGCCGACATGTACCTCGAGTACACCAAGGGCATGCTCCTGGCGCTGCACCTGGGACGGCGCAAGGACGCCGGCACGCTGCGGCCCGAGCAGGTGAGTCTGGGCAAGCTCAACAACGTCCGCGAGGCACTGGACATCTGCCGCACCGCCCGCACGGTCCTCGGGGCGAACGGCATCTCCCTGGAGTATCCCGTCATCCGGCACATGAACAACCTGGAGTCCGTGCTGACCTACGAGGGCACCGTCGAGATGCACACGCTCGTCGTCGGCCAGGCGGTCACGGGACAGGCGGCCTTCCGGTGAGCGCGGGCGCGGCGCGCCCGCACAGGAACGGGCGGCAGAAGAACGGGCGGTAGGAGAACCGCGGTGGGGCCGCCACCGCCAGGCGGCCCGCCGCGTCCAGCGGCGGGCTTTCCGCTGCTCCCCCCATGACCAAAATTCACCCGCTCTGCCCGAGGGACGGAACGTCCTCACCCGCGCTGACGTGCCCGAAGGCGTCCCCGAGATGGAACCGGCCGTCGCGGCCGGCCTCACCTGCTGATCGAGGACCTGGACCTGACGGAGCCGGACCTGCGCGAACTCCGGGCGTCCTGGGCCGCAACCGCGTCATCGGCTCGGTCACCTGCCTCGGCTCCAGTCCCCGGGGACCGCACCACCCGTACCGCATGGAGCCGGCGGGGCCGGGGGCGCAGGTACGGCCGCTGGACAGCGTGGCACCGGCGGTCGAGGCGGAGCCGGCGGCCGTCCGGGACAGCTGGCGGAGCCGCTGACACCGGCCGGCCCGCAGGGGCCGGCCCCACCGGCGGCCGGTCCGGCAGCCCGCGCCCGGCCGTACGGCCCGCCCGGTCGGCGGCCGGTCCGGCAGCCACCCGCGCGGTTCCGTGGTGACGGCGGTGGCAGGCGGTGGCCGGCACCCTCGGTGGCCTCCTGACCGGCCCGCGGGGACCGGGGTACCGTCCAGCGAGACGACCACACCGCACCGCCGAGGCCCGGTCCTCCGGGCGAGGGGAGCACCGCATGAGCGAATCCACCCACCAGGCATCCGCCGGCCACGGGGACGGCGGCCGCAGCGATCCGCTCGTCCAGCTGTCCCTGGAGCAGTTGCGGCGGCGCACCAGTTTGAAGTGGCGTGCGCACCCGGAGGACGTCCTGCCGCTGTGGGTGGCGGAGATGGACGTCCCCCTGGCACCCGCCGTCGCCGACGCCCTGCACCGGGCCGTCGCGCTGGGAGACACCGGATACCCCCACGGCACCGCCTATGCCGAGGCC
Source organism: Streptomyces sp. NPDC001292 (assembly GCF_042896465.1). Lineage (NCBI taxonomy): Bacteria > Bacillati > Actinomycetota > Actinomycetes > Kitasatosporales > Streptomycetaceae > Streptomyces > Streptomyces sp. NPDC001292. The sequence goes on along the minus strand of NZ_JBIAXG010000009.1, from coordinate 52,362 downwards.
CTCGCCGCCTTCGCCGCCACGCGATGGGGGTGGGACGGCCTGCGCGTGGAGAACACTGCGCTCGTGCCCGACGTGATGATGGGCATCGTCGAGATCCTCCGCCTCATCACCGGCCCCGGTGACGCGGTCGTCGTCTGCTCGCCCGTCTACCCCCCGTTCTACGCGTTCGTCACGCATGACGGCCGGGAGGTCGTCGAGGCCCGTCTGGGCCCCGACCTGCGAATCGACCTCGCCGCCCTCGAGGACGCCTTCATACGCGCGCGGCGCCACGGCCGCCGTGCGGCGTTCCTGATGAGCAACCCGCACAACCCGACCGGTGTCGTCCACACCCACGCGGAACTCGAGGCGGTCGCCGCGCTCGCCCGTAGACACGGTGTCCGGGTGGTCTCCGACGAGATCCACGCCCCGCTGGTGCTGCCCGGCGCCGTCTTCACGCCCTTTCTCAGCGTTCCCGGCTCGGAGAACGGTTTCGCCCTCTCCTCCGCGTCCAAGGCTTGGAACCTGGCCGGTCTCAAGGCCGCCGTGGCCATCGCCGGCACCGAAGCCGCGGACGACCTCCGACGGATGCCCGAAGAGGTCGGCCACGGCCCCAGCCATCTCGGCATCCTCGCCCACACGGCGGCGTTCCGGGACTCGGCCGACTGGCTCGACGAGCTGCTGCTCGGGCTCGACGCCAACCGGAGCCTGCTGGGCGAACTGGTGAAGGAACACCTCCCGGACGTGGGATACGTCCCGCCCCAGGGCACCTACCTCGCCTGGCTGGACTGCACCGGGCTGGGGCTGCACCACGACGGTCCCACCGACGGACCGGGCATCGTGAGCGACCTCGCCGGACCGGCGAAGCTGTTCCTGGACGAGGCTCGCGTCGCCCTCAGCTCGGGACACGTCTTCGGCAGCGGCGGCGCGGGATGCGTACGCCTCAACTTCGCGACCTCACCGACGATCCTGCGTCAAGCGCTCACGCGCATGGGCAGGGCGCTCGCCGACCTCGGGCGAGCACCCCGCCCCTGACCCGGTCCGGGGCGGGCGCCCACGGACGCGTCGAGCCGGCCGGCCGTGCGGGCCTCGACGCGTCCGGACGTCACGCCCCCGGACGCGTACCGGCCGGCTTCGCGTCCTCCTCTGGTCGCCGCTCCGGGGCGCGGCGCCCGTCCGGGCGGTCCATCTCGCGCCATTCCGGCCTCAGTCCGGTCAGGTTCGTGGTGAGGAAGTACGCGGCCCCGCCGACGAACAGCACCGGCACGAGTCCGGAATCGCGGACGCCCGGCAGCCGCATTGACGCGGCGGCGCCCCCGAAGGCTCCGTCCGGCCGATGTGCGTGGCCAGGGCCTGGAGCAGCGCCACGGCAGCCATGCGCGTCAGAGGATGCGCAACTCCCTTGCGGAGCAGGGCCCAAGAGGCCGATGAGGCAGACGGAACGGGCGGATGCGTCATCACCGGATCCTTTCGATCGAGGAGGAGTGAGCCGAGGGCGCCCGCCGCCCCCGGAGGAACGGCGGACGCCCTGCAGCGATGCCTGCGCACCGCTCACGGCTCCCTGCGGAGGTCAGTGGTCGATGGCCCGGAAGCGGCGCAGGCGCAGGCTGTTGCCAACCACGAAGACCGAGGAGAAGGCCATCGCGGCGCCCGCGATCATCGGGTTGAGCAGTCCGGCCGCGGCCAGCGGAAGCGCGGCGACGTTGTAGGCGAAGGCCCAGAAGAGGTTGGAGCGGATGGTGCCCAGCGTCCTGCGGGCGAGCCGGATGGCGTCGGCCGCGACACGGAGGTCCCCGCGGACCAGGGTCAGGTCGCCGGCCTCGATCGCGGCGTCCGTGCCGGTCCCCATCGCCAGCCCCAGATCGGCCTGGGCGAGCGCCGCCGCGTCGTTGACGCCGTCGCCGACCATGGCGACCGAACGCCCCTCGCTCTGAAGGCGCTTGATGACGTCGACCTTGTCCTGTGGCAGGACCTCGGCGATGACGTGCTCGGGTGCGATGCCCGTCTCGGCCGCGACGGCCTCGGCGACGGCCCGGTTGTCGCCGGTCAGCAGCACGGGGGTCAGGCCGAGGGCACGCAGCCGGCGGATGGCCTCGGGGCTGGTCTCCTTGACGGCGTCGGCGACTTCGAGCATGGCACGGGCCTCGCCGTCCCAGGCGACCGCGATGGCAGTACGACCGGCCGCCTCGGCGGCCTCCTTGGTGCGCCGCAGGTCGTCGGGCAGGGACATCGCCCACTCGGCCAGCAGCTGCTCGCGCCCGACGAGGACGGCGCGCCCCTCGACGACTCCCTGGACACCGAGTCCGGGGACGTTGGCGAAGTCCTCCGGGACCGGCAGGGTGCCCACGCGGTCCGTGGCTCCGGTGGCGACGGCCTGGGCGATGGGGTGCTCGGAGGCGTGCTCCAGGGCACCGGCGAGCCGCAGGACGTCAGTCTCGTCGGTGCCGTCGGCCGGGTACACGGCCAGCAGGGTCATCCGACCGGTGGTGACGGTGCCGGTCTTGTCCAGGACGACGGTGTCGACCTTGCGTGTGCTCTCCAGAACCTCGGGACCCTTGATGAGGATGCCGAGCTGGGCGCCGCGCCCGGTGCCGACCATCAGGGCGGTCGGTGTGGCGAGTCCCAGGGCGCACGGGCAGGCGATGATCAGGACGGCGACCGCGGCGGTGAAGGCGGCGGTCAGTCCCGCGCCGTCGACGAGCCAGAAGCCGAGCGTGGCCAGGGCCAGCGCGATGACGACGGGGACGAAGACTCCGGAGATCCTGTCGGCGAGCCGCTGGGCGGCGGCCTTGCCGTTCTGGGCGTCCTCCACCAGCTTGGCCATCCGGGCGAGTTGGGTGTCGGAGCCGACCCGGGTGGCCTCGACGACCAGCCGTCCGCCCGCGTTCAGGGTGGCGCCCGTGACGGCGTCCCCGACGGTGACCTCGACCGGGACGGACTCGCCGGTGAGCATCGAGGCGTCCACGGCGGAGGTGCCCTCGACGACGGTGCCGTCGGTGGCGATCTTCTCGCCGGGGCGGACCAGGAAGCGGTCGCCGACCTTCAACTCCGCTACGGGTACGCGTTCTTCGCGCTCGCCGCGCAGAACGGTGACCTCCTTCGCCCCCATCTCCAGCAGGGCCCTGAGCGCCGCGCCGGCCTTGCGCTTGGACCGGGCCTCGAAGTAGCGGCCGGCGAGGATGAACGCGGTCACGCCGGCCGCGGCCTCCAGGTAGATGTTCCCGGCGCCGTCACTGCGGGCGATCGTCAGCTCGAAGGGGTGGGTCATGCCGGGCATGCCGGCGGTGCCGAAGAACAGCGCCCACACCGACCACAGGAACGCGGCCGAGGTGCCGACGGAGATCAGTGTGTCCATGGTGGCCGCGCCATGCCGGGCGTTGGTCCAGGCGGCCTTGTGGAACGGCCAGGCGGCGTACGTCACCACGGGGGCCGCCAGGGTCAGGGACAGCCACTGCCAGTACTCGAACTGGAGGGGCGGGATCATCGCCATCGCGATGACCGGCACGGCGAGCACGACCGCGGTGGTCAACCGCTGCCGAAGCGGCTGAAGTTCGTCCGGGCCCTCCCCTGCCGAGCCTGTCGGACGGTCGGCCTGCTCCGGCTCGGCACGGACGGGCTCGGGTTCGCGCGCGGTGTAACCGGTGGCCTCGACCGTGGCGATCAGGTCGGCCACGGCGACGTCGTCGCGGAAGGTGACTTTCGCCTTCTCGGTGGCGTAGTTGACGGTCGCCTCGACACCGTCCATGCGGTTGAGCTTCTTCTCGATGCGGGCGGCGCACGAGGCGCAGGTCATGCCGCCGATGGCGAGTTCTACCTCGGCGGCACCGGACGTGGTGGTGGTCATGTCTGTTCCTCGCAGCTCACGATCACGGCGGGTGTGGATGGCGGGAAGGGCGGGGGTCGGGGCCGGGACACCCCCGCCCGGTGACGTACGGTCAGGTGTCGAGGCGGCCGGCGTAGTCGTAGCCGGCCTCGTCCACGGTCTCGGCGAGCAGCGACTCGAACGCCGCGCCGGGAGCGGCGGCGGTCGTCACCGTGACGAGCCCCGTGCCGATCTCGACGTCCACGGCGATGACGTCGTCGAGCGCGCCCACGGCCTTGGCGACGACGCCCTGGCAGTGGGCGCTGCCGACACCGTCCACCTTGTAGACGGTCTTGATCCGGGCGTCGGTGTGGCAGCTTCCCTCGGGCGTGCAGCAGCCGGACATCGATTCCTCCTCATCTCATTAATACCCCTGGGGGGTACCGGACAACGGGTACATGTATACCCCCCACCCGTATTCGACGCAAGGGCTCGTCCCGCCAGGCACATACCCCTAGTGGGTATCTGACGTGCATGGAGCCGTCCGCGAACTGCAAAGCCGCAAGCCCGGCGACAGGGCAGGGTGAGGGAGGATGAGACAAAGCACATGGCGCGGACCCTCGGACGACCAGGGCCAGGCGCCGCGCCACCTACTCAGTGCGCGGCACGACCGCCCAGAAGGTCGGCGATCTGTGAGCGGACGACTTCCCACGCGGCGGCGGGCAGATCGCCGAGAGCCGTCCCGCGCAACCCGCTCAGGACCTCTTCCACGTCGGTGGCGCGCAGGGCACTTCCGCTGAGCACGTCGTAGCCGTCGCGGACGGCGACCCGCAGACGATCGCCGTCGTCGTCGGCATGCACCGCCGAGGCGACCACGAGGGGCGGCGGTCCGCCCGCCTCGCCGTCCAGTTTGCGGTAGGCGCAGGCGATCGGCTCGCGCCAACGGAGGCCGAGCAGGACGGGCCGCTTGGCCACCACTTCGGACAGACCTGCCTCACGGACGCCTTCGGGCTCCAGCACCGCCGCCCGGGCGTCCAGCTCCAGTTCCTGCGCGACGCCCTCGGAGCGGCTGAGGCCCCCGGGACCGCCTAGGTCCGGCCGGCGCGGGTGAGGAGCAGGGCCACGTCGTCGGGTTCGTCGGGGCTGCGCAGGGCGTCCAGCAGATGGTCGCAGGTCTCTTCCAGCGGGCCCGGCGGCCTCGCGAGAAGCCCCAGCAGCGTGGCCAGTTGCGCGTCGAGTGAGTGGCTGCGGGTCTCGACCAGGCCGTCGGTGTAGAGCAGCAGCCCGTCCCCGGGTTCGATCCGCAGCCGGGTGGTCTCGAAGGGGACGCTTCCCACGCCGAGGGGTGCTCCGGTCGGGAGATCGAGCAACCGCGGGGCACCTCCGGCGGGGATCAGCACCGGCGGCAGATGGCCGGCCACGGCGACGTGGCAACAGGCGCGCCGCGGGTCGTACACGGCATACGTGCAGGTGGCGAACCGTTGCTCCAGCTCGCCGGTGATGCGGTCGAGGTGCCACAGGACCGCGGCGGGGTCGAGGTCCAGCGCGGCGAGGGTACGGGTCGCCGTACGCAGCTGCCCCATGGCGGCGGCGGCGCCGCTGCCGCTGCCCATGACGTCGCCGATGACGAGGGCGGTCCTGTCGTCGGACAGCGCGATCGCGTCGTACCAGTCGCCGCCGATCCCGCAGATGGTCGAAGCGGGCTGGTAGCGGCAGGCGATGTCCAGGCCCGGTCGCTGCGACGGTTTCCGGGGCAGGAGGCTGCGCTGGAAGTTCTCGGCGGCCCGGCGCTGGTTCTGGTACCAGCGGGCGTGGTCGATGCTGACGGCCGCGCGGGAGGCCAGGTCGAGGGCCAGGGTGGCGTCGTCTTCGCCGAACGGCAGTGGATTGCGGCCCCTGGCGAGGCCCAGGTCTGCTGGGCCTGCGGGCTCCAGAAGACCACGCGCCCCCGCGCGTCCAGCACCACCGCCGACACGCTCAGCGAGTCCAGCAGGCCACCGGACGGGGCCACGGTCTCGTGCCCGGCGCTTCCCATGAAGGCTTCGGCAGGCTCCACCGTCGACGCCTCCTCTCGCCTCGCCCCCACGCTCCCGGCCGAGACCGCTGTCCACCACCATGGTCTCGCGCCGCGGCCCGGTCGGCAGGTCCGCCGCGGTGCCCACTGCGGCGGACGGCGACCGGGCGCGGGGCCGGGGCCACAGTGGCCCACGGCTGAGACGGGCGTCTCACGGGCCACTGCCCACACGTGGCCGCCCCGCCGGCGACTCACCGCCCGCCGAGCCCGATGCCGGTGGCGGACGTCCGGGGGCCGATCGCCGCCGGAATGTCCTGCACGCCGGACGCTCGCCGGACGCGCCCGTGATCATGACAGCCGCCACACCTCGCGCCCACGCGCTTCCGCGCCCACGATGCCCACGAAACTCCTGATCAGCCGGACAGTCCGGACGAACTCACGCATCCGACCGCCGGATGACCGGAGGGTCTATTGCGACTACTATGCAAAAGCATTTGACCAGCATTAAGGATGTGAGGGTTCATGACCGTCCGACGGATACGGGCAGCCGCAGCGGTGGCGACACTCGTGGGAGCCGCCGCCTGCTCGGCCCCGGGTGGCGGTGCGGGCAGCGGGAGTGCCGCCGACTCCGTCGTGATCGGCGTGGCCTCGGAGCCGGACACTCTCAGTCCGCTTCTCGGCTACGGCAAGGACGGGAATTCCAAGATCTTCGACGGTCTGCTCGCCCGGGACGCCGACATGAAGCTGAGGCCGGCGCTGGCCAGTTCACTGCCCGAGGTCGGCAACGGCGGGCTTACCTACACCTACGCCCTGCGCGACGGCGTGAAGTTCAGCGACGGCGAGCCGCTGACCTCCGCCGATGTGGTCTTCACCTACCGGACGATTCTCGACGGGAAGACCAACAACACCGCCCGCAGCGAACTGGACGCCATCAAGGAGGTTCGGGTCGACGGCGACGACAAGGTCGTCTTCACACTCAAGTACCCCTACGCGCCGTTCGCCGGGCGCACGGTCCTGCCCATCGTCCCCCAGCACATCGCCGGGCAGCAGAACCCCAACACCGGCTCCTTCAACACCAAGCCGGTCGGCACCGGACCGTACGTCCTCACCGGCTGGAGCAAGGGCGAGAAGCTCACCTTCGAGGCCAACCCCGGTTACTGGGGCGGCGAGCCGAAGGTGAAGAAGGTGACGATGGCGATCGTCAAGGACGACGACGTGCGCGCCACCCGGCTGCGCTCGGGCGACCTCGACGGCGCGGTCCTGCCGCCCAACCTGGCGGCCACGTTCAACGGCGACAGGGCGAGGACGACGTACGAGGCGAAGTCCTACGACTTCCGGGCCGTCACCCTCCCCCAGCAGAACAAGGTCACCGGTGACCGTGCGATCCGCCGGGCGCTGGACGCCGCCGTGGACCGCGAGGCCATGGTCGACAAGATCCTCGACGGGGCAGGGCGTCCGGCCTACGGACCGCTGCCGAGCGACGACCCCTGGTTCGCCAAGGGCATCGAGCGGCCGCAGGACCTGGCGAAGGCCGAGCGGACGCTGGACCAGGCGGGTTGGAAGGCCGGCGACGGCGGCATCCGCGCCAGGCACGGGCTGCGGGCCTCCTTCACGCTCCTCTACCCCTCCGGCGACAAGGTCCGCCAGGACCACGCCCTCGCCTACGCCTCCGACGCCAAGAAGGCGGGCATCGAGGTGAAGGTGGAGAGCGCCACCTGGGAGGTGATCGAGCCACGGATGAAGAACGACGCCGTCCTCGCCGGACTCGACAGCAGCGGCGACCCCGACTTCGGCCTGTTCACCCTGCTGCACTCCTCCCTGGCCGGCGACGGCTTCAACAACATGGGCCGCTTCGCCGACCCGGCCGTGGACAAGGCCCTCGACACCGGCCGACGCAGCCAGGACACCGACACCCGCAGGACCGCGTACGACACGGTGCAGCGCGAGCTCGTGAAGGACCCCGGCTACACCTTCCTCACCCACATCGACCACCTCTACGTGCTGGCCGACCGCTGGGACGGCCTGACCACGCAGGTCGAGCCGCACGAGCACGGCTTCGCCAGCGGCCCGTGGTGGAACCTCCAGGACTGGCAGCCGAAGAAGTGACCTCACCGCTCTGGGCGGCGATGGCGCGTCTGGTGGGACGTCGGCTGCTGTTCGCCGCGCCCGTCCTCCTCGTGGTCACCTTCGGGGTGTTCGCGATCGCCGCCGCCTCACCCTTCGACCCGGTCAAGGCGTACGCGGGTACGGCAGCCCTCCGTGCCGACGAGCAGACCCTCGACCGGCTGCGCGCCAATCTGGGAGTGGACCAGCCGTTCACCTCGCGCTGGTGGCACTGGCTGACCTCCGCCCTCTCCGGCGACCTCGGCGAGTCGAGCGTGATGCGGCAGCCGGTCACCCAGGTCATCGGCGAGCGTCTTGTGTGGTCCGCCCTGCTGTGCGCGGTCGCCTTCGCGGCGGCCGTGCTGGCAGGCACCGTGCTCGGAGTCCTCGCCGCCCGCCGGCCGGGATCCCTGCTCGACCGGGTCGTCACGTCACTCGCCTACTCGTTGGAGGCGGCGCCGGTCTTCTGGCTCGCCCTGCTGGCGATCTGGCTGTTCGCCCTCCAACTGGGGCTGCTCCCGGCCGGCGGTCTCACCGACACCGCAAGCGAACAGGTCACGGCAGGGCAGGTCGTGAGCCATCTCGTGCTGCCGGCCGGGGTGCTCGCCGTCTCCCAACTGCCGTGGTTCACCCTCTACGTGCGCCAAGGCGTCGGCGACGCGCTGGCGGAGGACCCCGTACGCGGCGCCCGGGCCCGCGGGTTGAACGAACGCACCGTTCTGCTCGGCCACGCGCTTCGCTCCGGCCTGCTGCCGGTGCTCACCCTGGTCGGCTCCCGCGTGCCCGAACTCATCACCGGCGCCCTGCTGGTGGAGAGCGTCTTCAGCTGGCCGGGCATCGCCGCGGCCACCGTGGAGGCGGCCACCGCCGTCGACTTCCCGCTGCTCGCCGCGCTGACCACGCTGGCCACGGCCGCCGTCCTGGTCGGCAACGCGCTCGCGGACCTGCTCTACGGACTCTTCGACCCGAGGGTGAAGTTCAGTGACATGTGACGCCCCCGCCTCCCGGGAGACCGTCTGGCGGTCGTACGGCACGAAGCGCCGCTCCACCCGGACGCTGCGGGTGCGCGGCTCCGCCGTGCTGGTCGCGGCGACCGTCCTCGCCGTCCTCGTCGTGCCACCGCTGGTCCGACTCGACCAGCAGGCCGTCGACCTGGCCGCCAAGCTGCTGCCGCCGAGCCGGGCCCACCCCTTCGGCACCGACGACCTCGGCCGGGACCTGCTGCTGCGCTGCGTCTACGGGCTGCGCGTCTCCCTGCTCGTGGGAGTGGCGGCGGCGGTGACGGCCACCGTCGTCGGTACCGCCGTCGGGGCCACCGCCGGTGCGCTGGGCGGCTGGGTCGACCGCGGGATCATGCGGGTCGTGGACACGGTCTCCTCCGTACCCCACCTGCTGCTCGGCATCTTCATCGTCGCCATGTTCCGGCCGGGTGTCGGGCCGGTCATCGTCTCGGTCGCGCTCACCCACTGGCTGTCGACCGCCCGGATCGTCCGCGCCGAAGTCCTCTCCCTGCGCTCGCGCCCGTTCGTCGACGCCGCCGTCTCCGGCGGTGCGTCCAGGTGGCGGGTGGCCGTACGGCATCTGCTGCCCGCCGTCCTGCCCCAGGCCGCGCTCGCCGCGGTGCTGATGGTGCCGCACGCCATGTGGCACGAATCGGCGCTGTCCTTCCTCGGGCTCGGGCTGCCCACGCACACGGCGAGCCTGGGCACCCTCATCCAGGGTGCGCGGGGCTCACTGCTGGCCGGACAGTGGTGGCCGACCCTCTTCCCCGGCCTGTTCGTCATCGTCCCGACCCTCGCCATCGCCGGACTCGCCGGAGCCTGGCGGGAGCGGATCAACCCCCGCCGCCGATCGGAGCTGATGCTGTGACCGAGCGATCGCCCGTGCTGTCGGTACGCGGACTGTCGGTGCGCTTCCTCATGCCCGGCGGGCGCCGCGTCGCCGCCGTCACCGACGCGCACTTCGACGTCGCGGCCGGCGAGTGCCTGGCCCTGATCGGCGAGAGCGGCTGCGGCAAGTCCGTCCTCGCCTCCGCCCTGCTGGGTCTGCTTCCCGGCAACGCCGAGGCAGCCGGGAGGGCGATACTCGGCGGCCTCGACCTGCTCTCGGCCGGTGAACGGTCCCTCGCCCGGACGGTACGGGGCCGGCTGGTCGGGCTCATACCGCAGAGCCCGGCCGCCCATCTCACCCCGGTGCGCACCATCCGCTCCCAGTTGGAGGAGACGGTCGGCGCGCTGACCGGCGTCCGCGGCCGCTCGGGCGTGCGCTCTGCCGCGCGGGCGGCCGCCGAACGCGCCGCGTTCCCCCCGGATCACCTGGACCGCCACCCGCACGAGCTGTCCGGCGGCCTGGCCCAGCGCGCCGCCACCGCCCTGGCCCTCGTCGGTGACGCGCCTCTGCTGCTCGCCGACGAACCGACCACCGGCCTCGACCGTGATCTGGTGGACCACACGGTCGACGAACTGCGACGCCACATCGACCACCCGGGCGAGTCGGACACGGCGGGGCGTGGCCTGCTGATGATCACGCACGATCTGGCGGCAGCCGAACGGATCGCCGACCGGATCGCCATCATGTACGCGGGCCGGATCGTCGAACTGGCCGACGCGGCGGTGTTCTTCGGCTCGCGCGGCCCCCGCCACCCCTACAGCCGGGGCCTGCTCCAGGCCCTCCCCGACCGGGACTTCACCCCCATCCCCGGCCTGCCACCCGAACTCGGCGGCCTCCCCGACGGCTGTGCCTTCGCCGCCCGCTGCGACCGGGCCGACGACGCCTGCGGCGTACTGCCCCCGACGGCCGGCGGGGTCGCCTGCCACCACCCCCACCCCGCCTCGCTGACCCGCGGGGAAGCATCCCAGAGAGCGTCGGAGGACGTCCGTGCTTGAACTGCGCGCCATCACCGCGGGCTACGACCGGCGGAATCCGGTGGTACGGGACGTCTCACTGACCGTCGCACCCGGTGAGGCGGTCGGCCTGCTCGGCCCCAGTGGCTGCGGCAAGTCCACGCTGGCCCGAGTCGCGGCCCTGCTGCACCGCCCCGACTCCGGCACCGTGCTGCTGGACGGCGAGCCCGTACGACGGTGGCGCCACCGTGCCCCGCGCCCGCTGCGCACCGCCTTCGGCGTGGTCTTCCAGCAACCCCGCCTCTCCGCGGACCCCCGCCTGACACTCACCGACCTGATCGCCGAACCCCTGCGGGCCACCGGTCGGCGCGACGAGGTACAGGAGCGGGTCACCGAGCTCGCCGGGAGGGTCGGCCTGACCCCCGACCTGCTCGGCAGACGCCCGCACGAGGTCAGCGACGGCCAACTCCAACGCGCCTGCCTGGCCCGTGCCCTCGTCCTACGACCTCGCCGGCTGATCTGCGACGAGATGACCGCGATGCTCGACGCCTCCACGACGGCCGCCCTGGTCGCGGTCGTCGAGGACTACCGCGCCACCACGGGCGCGGCCCTCCTCGCCGTCGGCCACGACCGCACCCTGCTGCACCGCTGGTGCGACCGCACCGTCCACTGGGACACGCTCGCTCTGTGATCGGGACACTGATCGGAGCAGTCAGGGGGTGCCGTTCCGGTCGATCAACTCGCTGAAGCGTGTAGGCCAGTTCCCCGACCGACTGCTCCCGCAGCAGGTGGTGGGCCGGAACGGGCCTCCTGCCCCAGGGTGAGGTCCTTCGGTTTGGGGTGAGCCAGTCCACCGTCCACGGACCCCGATCGTCGCGGACGCCCAACACACCGGCAAAAGCCGCTCCTTCTCCTCCCACCCGCTCCCCAAGAGACACCGCGACCCCGTCGAAGTTCATCCGGGCTGCGCCCTGGTCCGAGTGGGGCAGGCGGTTGAGCTGGTCGCTGCTGGACGTGCTGGTACCGGAGTCAGGGGTGTGCAAACGGGTGTGGCGACTCCGATGAGTTCGACCAGGCCGTTGCCGCCGGTGGGTGGGACGAGTTCGGACCAGTTGTTGGCCAGCCAGACGTTGCCGGACTGGTCGAGTTGGACGGCGGTGAGGTGCTGGATGGAGTTGCTGCGGTACCCGCTGGGCGGCGACAGCACGGAGCCGGTGGAGGAGCCGGGCGGGCAAGCGCTGGTGTTCACGCCGCACAGGACGGAGACGGAGGGGGCGCCGAAGCCGGCGACCCAAACACGGTCGGATCCGTCGATGGCTATGGACCAGGGAGCGATGGCCGTGGGCAGTTTGTGCACGCCTGTGACCTTTCCGCTCGGCCCGATCTCGGTGACCGAGTCACTGACGAAGCTGGGCACCCAGACGTTGTTCTTGGAGTCGACGGCCAGTGCGAGGGGCCAGTCGAGCGAGCTGTCCTTGATGGGGGAGAACGAGGTCGGCCTGAAGTCGGGGCCGATGACGGTGACGCTCCCGCCCGCGTGGCCCTTGGGCACACGTGTGTCCATGAGTTTCGCCCCGTTGAGGCGGGCGTTGGAGACCCAGGCCCGGCCGTGACCGTCGATCTGGATGGAGAACGGGTGGTCGAGGCCGCCGCCCTTGATGGTGATCGCCTTCGAGGGATCACCATGGGGGTAGACGATCACGCTTCCCTGGCCGGGGTTGCCCTTCAGGCCGTAGAAGTTGGCGATCCAGATGTTGCCCTTCTGGTCGACTGCGGTGCCCTGGGGGTGGTTCAGGTCGCCGTTCCTGAATCCTGTGCTGGGCGACAGCGGCTTTCCGGTCGACGAGTACTTCGACATGGCGTCGCCGCCGTAGCTGGGCACCCACACGGAGCCCTCGTGGTCGATGGCGATGCCCCATGCACCCGCCTTCATGCCACCGCCGCTGATGGGGCTGTTGAGGGTCGGGTTGCCCACCGGGTCCTGCACGGTGACGTAAGGGCTGGGGTTTCGCGTTCCGGGCAGCCAGTTGTTGGCGGCCCAGACGTTGCCCTTGGCGTCGACGGCGATACGGCCGGGGGCATAGACCTCGGGGGCGGTGTAGTGCAGGGCCAGCACCCAGGCCGTAGGCGCCTCGGTGAGCACGGGGCTGTAGGTATGTGCCCGTCCGGCCAGGGCGTACAGCGTGCCGGTGGCCAGTCTCGGGTTGCGGGCCAGGTTGAGCACCGCTTGTGCCGTGTCTCCTGGAGCGTTCCCGCGCTGCGGTGTCGCCAGGCGCAGCATGTCCCGGCATCGCCCGGTGTCCGCTCCCGGCGCGCAGAGGGAGACGAGGTTGGCCAGGGTGCCGAGGGTGGCCAGGGTGTCGTTCTTGCTGCCGTTGTTCTGGTCGGTGACGACCTTGCCGGGCTTCCCCGAGGCCGGGTCGGCGAGGTTGTAGGACGTGGCTGCGGCGTTCTCCAGGCCGGGGCTCGGCCCGGTGACGCCGCGCTGGTCGGTGAACTGGGCCAGCGCGTAGGTGGCGGCGACGGTGGTGAATTCGTTGACCGTGACAGCGGATTCGGAGCGCTGCGGCACGCCGCCGCCGGGGCCGAACCCCACGACGGAGCGCAGGCGCAACGACCGGGCGCCAGTGGGGGCGGCTTCGACGTACAGCACGGAGCCAGTGCGCTGATCGGACCGGATCCGGAAGGCTCCGTTGGCGTCGGTCGTGGCGCGCCCCAGTTCCCGGACGCCTTGCCTGTCTCCGGCGAAGAGTGTGACGTTGGCGTTGGACAGCGGCTTTCCCGCGCTGGTGACTGTTCCGTGCAACGGGGCCGGCGTGGTGGGAGGCGTGGGCGCGAAGAGTCCCGTCAGGGTCAGTGCCATGGCGGCCGATGCGGCCAGGGCGGCGCCGGAGAGGTGCCGAGAGGGCTCGGCCTTTCCAATGCCACGCGGGATTTGGGGCGTTGAACTGCGGGGGCGAATGGTGGTGGGAAACAAGATCGGGGCCTTTCGTCACGGTTTCGGCGCGCTCGGCCCTATCCGTTGCCGCTGTTCGGTTCGCGCAGCGTGAACCATCCGACCTTGCGTCCGAACAGCCAGATCAGACCCAAGTACAGGTGCGGGCCGACCCGGCGGATCTCATCGCGCACGCCCCCGAACACCAGGGACGTGTGGGAGTAGTCGATGACGATGCACTCCTGGTCGTCCAGAAGGCTCGGGCCGGGCCCGACCATGGCAACGATGGACAGGATGTCCAGCGGGGTGAGCCGGTTGCTGAGGTAGCCGTCCGGGCTGAACACCTTGCCCCGCCACGAGGTCAGATGCACCAGGCCGGCGATCAGCCGCGCCCCGGCAGGGCCTGCATCAGGGAAGATCGCCATACCCTCCATCGGGCCTTTCGGGATCTCACCGGCCGGGCTCTTGCGAAACAGCTCCTCAAGCCCCTCGTCGTCGGTCTTGAGGAGCTCGATGTCGGTAGGCATCACGCTCTTCCTTCTGGCCGTCGCCCGGCCTCCGCTTCCACTCTCCGGACACAGTCCGGTACGGGAGGTGACGGGAGGTACGGATATCGGGGGCAGGGACTACGCCCGAAGGCGACCAGCCCAGGGTCGTGATCGTCTCTGGGCCGTCAATCCGCCGCTCCTCCATCGTGGACCCCCTCGGCGCGGCTCACCACCGCTGGCGAGCGACCACCGACGGACAGGGTGTTCTCAGGATCCGACAGGGTGGAAAAGCGTCCCGGACCGGTCATGGTCCGGGACGTTTGGCGTCTTCCTCGACGAGCGCGGGCAACAGTGCGACGGCGGAGCGGTTCCCGACCCGCACTCAGCCGCCCCGGACGACTTGACGCTGTGCACCTTGCGAGACGCAGACACTTCATCGGTATGCGGTGAGTGCCGCGTTTTCCCCCGACTGGCCCCAGGGTGTCACGCCTTGAACATGTCCGAAATGACAGTTACCAGAGCTGTCATTACGTTCGTCACAGGTCGGTCGCCCGACCGACATCCGTCAGACAGAGAGAAGTGACATGCCCACGCGTACCTTTGCTGTGGCCGCTGCCGGCGTAGGCGCGGCGTTACTTGCGGCCACCGGTATCACCTACGCCGCGACCTCCGGATCCGCCCCGGCGTCCCCGTCCGCCCACCGGCCGGCCGTATCTGTCCAACGGGCGGCCCAGCCTGAGCAACGAGCCGCCCAACCTGAGCAACGAGCCGCCCAACCGGAGCAACGAGCCGCCCCTGCCGCGGCTCCCGAGAGCGGCGGCAGCGCAAGCCGAGAGAAGGACGAGGGCCGCGACCGCGAGGACGGCGGACGCGACCACGGCCACAAGGACGAGGGAAGGATCTACTTCAACGACCGTGCGTACTCCGCCTCCACCGAGGGTTGCATCACTGCGGCCAGCGGACTGGGCTCCAGCAGCTTCAACGTTTTCAATGACAGCCGGAAGACCATCGAGGTCTTCCGTGGCTTCACCTGTGACAACGGTGCTCCGGTCGCCACCGTGGGCCCGCACGGCGCCACCAATGGCGTTGTGACCCGCACCGTCCACGGGGGCGTGTTCTCTGACGATGGCGTCGTGGGCAGCTTCCTGGTGGTCGGCGACGACGACGAATGGTGACAGCGCCGCCTGGAGCACTGGAAGGATCCCGGCCCGCCGTAATCGGGCCGACGTTCCCTGAACCGCTCCGGGTCTGACAGGAGGCTCCGGGCCGTCCCGGACCGTCGACACACATTGCGGGCACTGCCCGCCGGCCAGCGCGAGCGCGAAGTGCTGAACGAGCTCCCCGGCCGGCTGCGGTTCTGTCGTACCCACCCCGCTGCGCACACCACCGGTGCCGGCCCGCCTCTCTCAGCGGCCGGTACTGGCCGGTCAGTTCGGGCTGGGCCTCCAAGGAGGCCTCGATGCGCTTGAGCGAGTGGCGGGCGAGGGGCCAGGTTGCCGCGGCACCGGTCGAGTGCGAGGTGGAGGAACAGGCTTCCGCCGCTGCTGGTGAGCGGGCGTATGACAGACCTTCGACCACAAGGTCGTCGAGGACTTCATCCAGACCTTGGAACGCAACGGCATCGGCCTGGCCGCCCAGTCCGACGCCTTCGACAAGCTGCAAGCGATCCTGCTGGACGCCCACCGCCTGGGCGTGTTCGGCGACAACCCCGTCGCCGGGATCAAGCCGCCCCAGTACGACCCCAAGCGGGTCGTGATCCCCTCACCCGGGCAGCTGCGCCACATACGCTCCGCCGGCGACGACAGCTTCCTGTTGCGGCATGCGCAACGGCGAGACATTCGCGGTCAACCTCAACAACCTTGTCGCCGACGACGTCCACCGCACCGCCGAACAGGTCAACCGCACCACCTGCCGCTCCGAACGGCTCAAGACCGCAAGGCAGTAGGCGCACGCCAGGCAGACGGCGGTCCAGACGGCGCCGACCGCCGGGCCGAACGTGAGCGGGCCGTATAAAACCGGTGCTCGGTGAGCAGTCCGTGCCACGACTCCAGCGGTGTGGTCAGCAGGGCCCGGCGGGTTGGATCGATGCCGCCGAGGGTGCCGATCAGCTGCATGACCCGTCGCCCTGCAGACCGCCCTTGGAGTTGCCCCCGGTCCTGCACCGCTTCACGGACGGCTCGTTCCTCTCCCGCACCGGGCAGCTGGCCTTGGACTACAGCCAGCCCCGGCGGGCCGCCTGGATTCCCGCCTGGAAGCGGTTGCTCGCGGACAGTTCGTCGAACAGCCGGCGGGTGCGGCGGCGCATGGTGCGGGTGGAAAGACCCAGGCGGCGGGCGATCGCGGCGTCGGTCATTCCGCTGGCCAATAGTGCGACCAGGGCGCGGCCCGCCTCGTCCGGGCCGTCAGGGTCCGGGCCGCCTGCCGGGTGCGGCCCACCGGCCGTAGGCCGCCCACCGTGCACGAGGGGCAGCGCCCGTACCCAGTAGCACTCGAAGAGGTCGATCAGCGCGTCCAGCAGGGTCGACTCCCGAACGAGCAGGGCACGGGAGGTGTCCAGGTCCAGGCTGAGCGGCAGCAGCGCCACCTGGCGGTCGGCGATCGCCAGCTTCATCGGGAGGTCCGGCAGCACCCGGCTCTCCTCGCCGAACGCCGCCAGCCTCTCGATCTCTTCCAACGCGCCCGGGACCTCCAGTGCTTCCGGGGTGTAGACCGCCCGCCACCGCACCCCGCCGCCCAGGCTGCCCGGCTCGATCGGGTTGCTCGGCGCCAGCGCGTACGGCGGCCGGTCCAGTACCAGCATCTCCTCGCGGACCTGGTGCTGGAGTCGGACGAACCAGCGGCCCAGCGACTGGGGTCCCTCCAGCAGTTCCACTGCGCCGCCCCGGCCGTCCCCCCGTTGTACCGAGTGGAACAGCGACGACAGTTCCATCGCGGTGGTGCGCACCGCCTCCAACTGCGTGGTGCGGTGGCGTACCAGGGCCTCCACCGCCGCGTCCGGGTCGATGGCGGTGTAGCGCCGTCGCCGTCCGGACAGCCGGCTCACCAGCCCCTGAAGCCGCAGCCGGGTGAGCGCGCGGTCCACTCGGTCGGTGGGGAAGCCCAGCTCCCTGCCCAACTCAGCGGGGGTCGCGTCGCGATGCCCGAGCAGCGTCCGGTAGACACCCTCGTCGAACCGGGGCACTCCGACAGCCCTCAGGCTGCCGCTGTCACCGGATTCTTCCACGCCACCCTCCCGGACACCGCCACGACCGTGCTCGAAGCCCGCCTCGGCGATGCCGGTTACGGCAACGACCCGCGCGCGGCCCGTCTACGGTCACGCCCCGTCCACGTCGTCCCGGCGACAGGTGTATCCCCCGTCAGGGCCGGGCCATCGGCGCTCCGTCGGGGCCACTGGCCGCTTTCACCGCAGTTTCCTTGAGTTGTTGAACGTGATCGTGGCCTATGAGTGCCAATGGCCGCAAGGGGACTTCCCCAGCGTTGCCGCTCACACCGGTGGCTCGCTACGACTGGACGATGCGCCTCTCACGAAGACGAACTGTCGTGCTGACCATGGCCTTTGCTGTCGCCCTGAGCGGGCTCGCCACCGAAGGCATCCCACGAGCAGCCGCCGCCGACGGCGCGGACGCCACCGCCGAAAGCGCCACGGAGCGGGTCCTGGTACGACTCGACGGCGGCCCTGCCCTCCAGTCGGTGGCCCAGGCGCGGATCGACACCCGCGGTGAGGTCTCCACCTCCGCGGTGCGAGAGGTACGGGAACGGCGTGCCGAACTGCGCGCCGCCCAGAGCCGGTTCCTCGCCGCCGTGCGGGATGCGGGGATCGAGGCCACCCCCCGGGCCCGGCTCACCGGGCTTGCCAACGGCGTGGCCCTCACCGTGTCACCGGCCGACCGGAGTCGGCTGGCCGACCTGCCCGGGGTCTCTGCGGTACTCGACGACACCCGGATGCGGGCCAGCACCGACACCAGCGTCGACCTGATCGGTGCCTCGGAGGTCTGGCAGCGCGAGGACCCCAGCGGCACTGGAGTCCGTGGCGCGGGCACCACCATCGCCCTGATCGACACCGGCGTCGACTACAGCCACCCCGGCCTGGGCGGCGGCTTCGGCCCGGACCACAAGGTGGTCGGAGGGCACGACTTCGTCAACGACGACGACGATCCGATGGACGACAACGGCCACGGCACGCACGTCGCCGGCATCATCGCGGCCGACGGACAGCGACCGGACGGGGTGCTCGGCGTCGCCCCCGAGGCGCAGCTCACCGCGTACAAAGTGCTGGGCGCCGACGGCTCCGGCTACACCTCGGACATCATCGCCGGCCTGGAGGCGGCGGTGGACCCCGGCAACCCGCACCGCGCCGACGTGGTCAATCTGAGCCTGGGCGGGCCGGGCGACGGCACCGACCCCCTGGGCCGGGCCGCGACCGCCGCCAGCGAACTGGGCGTGGTGGTCGTCGCCGCGGCCGGGAACAGCGGCCCCGGCGCCGGCACCGTGAGCACCCCGGCCGTCGCTGACGGCGTACTCTCGGTCGGCGCCTCCACCAGCGGGCTCACCCTGCCCACCGCCCACATGGTCACCCCGCGCCGGGAGCTGCTCCAGACCTACCGCGCGCCGTACTCGGCCAACCCGCCCCAGGAGCCGGTGACCGGCGAGCTGGTCAACGTCGGCGACGGCACCGCGCAGGACTACGACCGGGTCGGCGACGTGACCGGCAAGGTGGTCGCCTACCGCGCACGTCTGCCGCAGAGCCTCCGGGACGTCCAACCACGACTGCTGGAGCAGGCGCGGCTCGCCGAGGAGCGCGGCGCGATCGCCCTGCTCGGGTACACCAGCTCCAGCGGCGGCCCGGTGCTGGCCCCAGAGCGCGCCCAAGCGGGCACCGGGGATCTGGACACCCACGGCACCGTACGGGTCGACCTGGGCGCCCGGCAGTCCGGGGACAGCTTCCGGATGGACAAGATCGTGGTCCTGGGCCTGGCCGAGACGCAGTGGCCCGAGCTGAGCGCCGCCCTGTCCAAGGGGCCGGTGGAGATATCCGTTGCCGGCCAAGATGTCACCGACCGGATCGCCTCGTTCAGCTCCCGCGGCCCGGGCGCCGACTTCCACCTGGAGCCCGACCTGGTGGCGCCCGGAGTGGAGATCCGCTCCACCTGGCCGAAGCGGCAGTGGACGCCGGGAAGTTACCGGCTCTCCGGCACCAGCATGGCGGCCCCGCACGCCGCCGCCTCCGCCGCCCTGCTGCGCCAACTGGACCCCAGCGCCCCCGCGGAGGAGATCCGTGCCCGGCTGATCGGCTCGGCCACCCCGGTCGAGGACGCCCCGACGACCGCGCAGGGCGCCGGCCGGCTGAACGTTGCGGACGCCGCCGACGCCACCGTCACCGCCTCCCCGACGTCACTCTCGCTGGGTCTGGCGGACCTCTCCCGGGACCGGGTCAGCCGCAGTGGCGAGGTCACCCTGCGCAACACCTCCGCCCGGTCGACGACGCTGCGGCTGAGCACCCGGGTGGCCGGGGATGACGCGGGCGAGGCCGACGTCAGCCCGGCCCGGGTGACCATCCCGGCCGGCGGCACCCGGTCCGTCACCGTGCGGGTGTCCGGCGACGTCGGCGTCAGCGCCGACCGTGACCTCGCCGGCTGGCTGGTCGCCGACCCGGAGCGGACCGGCGAGCCCAGGCTGCGGGTGCCCTACCTGCTGGCGGTCCGGCCGCTGGTGGTGCAGACCTCACCGGATCCCAGTGATGGTGACTCCACCGCGTTCATCTGGAGCCCCGTCCCGCTCGCCGACCCCCCGACCGTGACCGTTGCACCCCCGCATGGCCGCCCGGTTCAGAGCGTGGCCGAGCACGACCATGGCTACTGGTACCGGGCACGGCTCGACGGCGACCGCGCGGGCACGTACACCGTCTCGGTTCGCGCCGAGACCGAAAGCGGCGAGCGGCTGCGCGGCGGTTCCGCCTTCGAGGCACTGCCGGAGGACAACCGGCCCGGCGGCCGGCGGTGGGAGCCCATCGGGCCCAACGGCGCCGCCGGCACCATCGCCACCACGGAGGCCGACCCGTCCACCGCGGTCCTGACGCAGTACGTCAACCGGGGCCCCTGGAAGACCGACGACGCCGGAGCGACCTGGCGGCAGCTCTCCCGGCTGCCGGTGGCGAACGGCACCGGCTCCGCACTGGTCGACGCCCGGGACCCGGAGACCGTCTGGTACGCCGTCAACGCGCAGACCGGCGGCGCGGTGAACAGCGTGCTCGACCACACCTACCAGGGGCAGCTCCTCCGCAGCCGCGACGGCGGACGGAACTGGCAGCGCCTGGACGTTCCCGACACCCACCTCCACGCCCTGGTCAGCGATCCCGAGTCCCGAGTGCTCGCGCTGGTCACAGCGGACGCGGTGCTGCTCAGCCACGACGGCGGCGACACCTGGACCGAGCGGCCGAACCCGCTCGGCACGGAGGTCCTGGACGCCGCGATCGGCGGTGACTCGCTCTACCTGGGCGGTTACACCTCGGTGTGGAAGCTGCCTGGCGTGCTGGACGCCCGCGAGGCACCGGCGGCGGAACGGGTGTACGACGCGCCCGCAGGGGAACGCCTGCGTGACCTGACCGCCGACGCGGACCTGGTCGCCGTGATCACCTTCGACAACCGGGTCGTGGGCTCCCGGGACGGCGGCGGTCGATGGAAGGAGCTGCACCGGGTGGAGGGCGGGGGATTTCAGTCGATCACCCTGAGCGGGGGCACCCTCGCCGTCTTCGCCATCGGGACCCAGCAGCACCTCAGCCGGGACCACGGCGCGTCCTGGACGGTGGTGAACAAGCCCATCAGCGGCTCGGTGATGTCCGACCTCTCGCCCTGGACCGGCGGCTCCCTGCTGTGGTCCGCACCGGGAGCCGGGATGTTCACCACCGGCAAGGACGGCAGCGACCCGCGGCGCGTGGGGATCCAGGGGGTCAACGCCTACGACCTGGCGGTCCTGAACGGAACCGACCAGCCCGAACTGCTGGCCGGCACCGACTCCGAGATCTACCGCACCGCCCTGCCGACCGGGCCGGCCACCTCACGGACCGCCGAGTGGGGACTGAGCGGGTCGGAGGCCTACCTCGGACGGAAGGTCGGCCAGATCACCGTCTCGCCGAAGGACCCGGACACGGTCTGGAAGATCCGCAAAGACGCCCTCTCCAGCTTCTACGTCTACCGCAGCGGCGACGCAGGGAAGACCTGGAAGGAGCGCGGCCGGACCAACGAGACACCGCTGAACCTGGCGGTGGGCCCGGTCGACGACGACCGGGTGGCCGTCACCTTCTGGAGCCTCGCCGGCCCCGGGGTCTACCGGACCCTGGACGACGGTGAGACCTGGAAGAAGCTCTACCACGACCGGATGTTCCGGGCGGTCGCCACCGACCCCCGCGACCCCAACCGGCTGTGGCTGGGCGCGGCGGACGGGCTGTACCGTTCGGACGACTTCGGCGCCACCGTCACCAAGGTCGCCGACGGCTCGGTCAGCGCCATCACCCTCTCCGAGGACGGGAAACACCTGGTGATCGGCGGCTCCACGCTCCGGGTCAGCGACGACGGCGGCGCGCACTTCCGCACCGCGGACACCGGGCCACTGCCACTCCAGGTCTCGGAGATCGTCCTCTCCCCGAAGGATCCGGACACGATCTACGCCGGCACCTCGTCGTTCACCGCGAACGGCCTGGTCAAGGGCGGCCGTGGAGTGCTGCGCAGCACCAACGGCGGGCGCAGTTGGACCAACGTCTCCGGTGGCCTCCAGAACCTGGACGTGATCTCGATGACCACCAGCCCGGACGGTGACTGGCTCTACGCCGGCACCAGGATGGGAGGGGTGCACCGACTGCGTGAGGTCGAGCAGCGCGGTGGGCGGCACCTGCCACCCGGCAGGGCGACCTCCTTGACCGGCCAGAAGGGCAGCGCCACCTTGGCGGCTGGCCACGGCCGCGGGTGAGCAGGACGCCGGACACGGCAGCGGCGATGGCGACGACCAGGTCGGCGGCGAGGGCCGGCAGGGTGCGGAGGCTGAGGCGCCGGATCAAGTGCGGGCTTTCCCGGGATGGCCGGTTGAAGCGGCAAGGGCCGCCCGCCGATGGGTGACCGGCGGCGGGGCAACCGAGCCGTTCAGTACAGGTAGACGTCGACGAGCAGGGCCGCGACGGCGGCCAGGAGCGCGTAGCGGATGCTGGTGCGGGTCGGCTGCGCGGCGAGCGGGCCGAGCCCGTAGCCGAGGGAGGCGGCGGCCAGGGTGAAGACGCCGGAGCCGGTGTCCTGCCAGCTGACGGGGAAGAAGATCACGGGCGCATCGGTGAAGAACTGGTCTCCGTGGGCCGCACGCAGGATCGCGTTCCAGGCCAGGGGCCCGACGGCCGCAGCCAGCGCACCGGTCGCGACGACAGCACGGCTGCGGCCACGGGTGATGGCGATCAGGACGGCGGCGACGACGGCTGACAGCACGGCGCCGTAGACGATCTGGCCCCAGCCGATCACGGCGCGGGAGCCAGCGCGGTGGCGTTGAGGGCCGGGCGGAGTGCCTTGGCCAGGGTGACGCCGTCGCCGGTGGCCCAGACGTGCATGTAGAACAGGCGCGGCTGGTCGTTCAAGGTGTGGTTGTGGAGTTCGACGATGTCGATGCCTCCCTTGCGCAGCGCGCGGATGACCTTCTGCACCTCGGGGGCGGTCATCACGAAGTCGCCGTTGATGGCCGCCTTGTTGCCCCCCAGCGGCTGGAAGTTGATGGCGGTGGTGATGCCGAGGGCGGGCGGCAGCGCGTGCGTGCCGTCGGTGATGGTGTCCTTACGGGGGATGGAGAACTTGTAGATGCCGCCGTCGGCGGTGCCCTTGCCGCCGATCGCCTTGTCGATGCCGGCGGTGTCCAGGCCGATGGGCGGCTGGGTGGCCGGAGGCGGCGAGGCGGGCGGGGTGGCGGTGGCGGCCAGCGCGGACTTCAGGCCCTTGGCCAGGGTGACCGGGTTGCCCATGGCGTGGACGTGTGCCCACCAGATCGCCGGGGACTGCTGGAGCAGGTGCTTGTGCAGGGCGGTCTGCTCGATCCCGGCGGCCTGCAGCGCGTCGGTGACCTTGGGCAGTTCGTCCTCGGTGACGACCATGTCACCCATGAGCATGGTCCCGTCGTGGTACTTGGCGAAGGTCGCGTAGCCGCCGAGCGACAGGCCCGGCTTGATGGCGACGCCCTGGGTGGTGACCTTGAGATCCTTGCGGGGCAGCGGGACGCGGTAGACGGTGCCTTTCATCAGGGTGCCGGTGCGACCGAGGGCGTCGGCGACCGGCTTCCAGTCGGCCTCCGTGGTCTGCACGGGCTGCTGCGCCTGGCCATGGGTGGCCGTCGGGGCCGCGACCGTCTGCGTACCGCCCCCAGCAGCGCCCTCTGTCCTCGCGGTGCCGCAGCCCGCCAGCAGGCCGGAACCCGCTATCAGCAGGCACGTGGCCGCTGCCCCTGCGACCGGCTTCATGTGCGAACGGGGTGACATGGCCACTCCTCGTCGGGTTCGTCGTCGATGGTGCCTGTGTGGCCAGACAAACCGCTGCCGATGAAGCTGGCATGAAGAGCACCCCCATCCGGGTTACTTCATGCCAGCTTCACCCGCGGCCGGGATCGTGGGGGCAAACGGCACGCAGCAGCAGAAGCAGAAGGAAGAAGCATGCGGATCCTGGTGGTCGAGGACGAGCCGAAGATGCGGGACCTGCTGCGCCGGGCCCTGACCGAGGAGGGCTACGCCGTCGACACCGCCGCCGACGGGCCGCAGGCGCTCGCCCTGACCGATGTGGCCGCCTTCGACGCGATGGTGCTGGACGTGATGCTGCCCGGCCTGGACGGCTTCGAGGTCTGCGCCACCCTGCGCCGACGCGGCACCTGGCTTCCGGTGCTGATGCTGACCGCCAAGGACGCCGTCGCCGACCGCGTCCAGGGCCTGGACGGCGGTGCCGACGACTACCTGACCAAGCCCTTCAGCCTGGAGGAGCTGATGGCCCGGCTGCGCGCCCTGATCCGCCGCGGTCCCGTCGAGCGCCCCACCGTCCTGGCCGCCGGCGACCTCGTCCTCGACCCCGCCACGCGGGCCGTACGGCGCGGCGAGGAGGAGATCACCCTGACCGCCAAGGAGTACGCCCTCCTCGAAGCCCTCATGCGCCGCCCGGGCACCGTCCTGACCCGGACCATGCTCGTCGAGCACTGCTGGGACCTGGGCACCAGCCCCGGCTCCAACGTGGTCGACGCCCACATCAAGGCCCTGCGCGACAAGATCGACCGCCCCTACGGCACCCAGGCAGTCGAGACCGTCCGCGGCGCCGGATACCGCATCCGCCCCGACGGCGGCCGAACCACCGCCCACACGTCATGAACCGCATCCCGCTGCGCATCCGCCTCACCGCGATCTTCGCCGCGGTGATGGCCCTGGTCCTGGCCGGGGCCGGCTACCTCACCCTCAGCCGCTTCCGCGAGTCCCAGAGCGAGTACGGCACCGCCACCGGCGTCGCCCGCGCGGCGCAGCAGCAGGCCCTCGACGACCTGGTCCGCGAGCTGGTCACCGCCCTGCCCATCGTCTTCGTCCTCGCCACCATCGGCGCCTACCTGCTGGCCGCCGCGGCCCTGCGCCCGGTGGAACGCATGCGCACCCAGGCCGCCGCCGTCACCGAGGACACCCCCGGCCGCCGCCTCGACGTGCCGCCGAGCCGCGACGAGATCGCCCGCCTCGCCACCACCCTCAACGACATGCTCACCCGGCTCCAGGCCGCCCTCGACCGCGAGCGGCAGTTCGTCGCCGACGCCGGCCACGAACTGCGCACCCCGCTCAGCCTGCTGCGCACCGAGATAGAACTCGCCCTGCGCCACCCCCGCGACGCCACCGAACTGCACGCCGCACTCGCCTCCGCACTGGAAGAGACGGTACGACTGGTCCAGTTGACGGAGGACCTGCTGCTTCTCGCGCGCACCGACCGCCGTCAGGGCACTGCCCCAGGGGCAGCGGCCGTACCCGGCCTCCAGCCGGTGCTGCGGCGCGTGGCCGCCCGGCTCGGCAACGGGGCACCGGACAAGACGGTCACCGTCGACTGCCCCGCCGGCGTGGCCGCCGCAATCCCCGAGGACCGGCTGGAACGTGCCGTCACGAACCTGATCCGCAACGCCCAGGAGCACGGCCACGGCCCCATCGCAGTGACCGCCCGCCACGAGGACGGACAGATCCGCATCGAGGTACGCGACCACGGCCCCGGCTTCCCGCCCGACTTCCTCCTCCGGGCCTTCGACCGCTTCACCCAGGCCGACCATGCCCGCACCACCACCGGCACCGGCCTCGGCCTGGCCATCACCGCCGCCATCGCCCGCACCGCCGGGGGCAACTACGGCGCGGCCAACCACCCCGACGGGGGCGCCGTCGTCTGGATCATCCTCCCGGCGATGTGGACGTAACCAGCGTTTACGTGTAGCCCCATTCGGCCGGCTCAACGCGGGCGAGACGGTCCGCGGCCCCGCCCTCGCCGAGACCGCCCCGAGGCCGTCCTCACCCTCCAGGGCATCCCGCGATCAATACGGGCGAACGTGACTCTCCCCGGGCCTTGCATTCCTCAGCCTCTACGCTGACGCCCGCACCCTGACAGAACCGCACCGCTACGCCCGGCCCCGGGCCCTGGCCACCCTCGCGTCACTGGCGGTCGACATCAACACCTAATGGGGCTTATCGGGTCGTGAGTGAGACTCGATGAGTGGCTGGGGCGGCCGCGTGCGGCCGACCGAAGGTCGCGATGGCTCCGTCCAGGCGCAGTGGGCCTGCCACGGGACGGCGTGTCCGCATCGAGGACGGCGGTTCGTGGGGTGGTGTCCCAGGCCGACGGAGTGCTGCTGGTGGAGACGGTCCGCAAGATCGGTCCAGGCCAGGCCATATCGCCATAGAATCGGCAAGTCGCCTCGACCTACCGTGCCGAAGGTGGCACCGTGATTGCGCGTGAAACTGATCGAAACCAGAGAAACCGACCGCTCGGTGCGCTGGAGGCTCCTGCTGGCCAGCGCCACCATGCTCTTCGTCGAGCTGGCACTGATCAGATGGGCGGGCGCCAACGTCGTCCACCTCAGCTACTTTTCGAACTTCATCCTGCTCGGGTCGTTCCTGGGCATCGGCATCGGGTTCCTGATCCCCGCCGCGCGCGGGCAATGGCTCAAACGCTGGGCACCGGTCCCCCTCGCGCTTCTCGTCATCCTGGTACGCGAGTTTCCGGTGCAGGTGCGTCAGAGCAGCGACCAGGTCATCTACTTCACCACCGTGAAGACCACCGGCCTGCCCGAGTGGGTGACACTGCCGGCCATCTTCCTCCTCACCGCGGTGATCATGGCCGCGATCGGCAAGATCACCGCCGATCTCTTCCGCCGGCTTCGCTCGCTCGATGCCTACCGTTACGACCTGCTCGGCAGCCTCTCCGGCTCGGTGTCCTTCGCCCTGCTGTCCTGGCTCCGCGCCCCGTCGGTCGTGTGGGGCGTACTCGCCGCCGCGGCCCTGCTGATCCTCGGCGGACGGCGCAACACCCTGCGGTACGGCATCCCGCTCACGGCGATGGTCGCTGCGCTGCTCGTGGAGACGACGACGGCCGGCATCTCCTGGTCGCCCTACTACAAGGTCCAGCTCACGCCCTTGACGTCCACCACCCAGGGATACCGCATCTCCGCCAACGGCGTCCCGCACCAGAGCATCGCGCCGCTCCCGGTGCTGATGCAAAAGAACTCGCCCTATCGGCAGGCGTACGACCAGACGCCCGGCAACCCGCACAAGCGCGTGCTGGTCATCGGGGCCGGCAACGGCAATGACATCGCGGTCGCGCTGGCGCACGGAGCGGAGCACGTGGACGCGGTCGAGATCGATCCCCGGCTGCAGCAGATCGGCGCACAGCTGCACCCCGCGAGGCCGTACGACGACCCCAGGGTGCACGTCCACATCAACGACGGACGGGCCTTCCTGGAACGGACGAGCACCAAGTACGACCTCGTCGTCCTGGCGCTGCCGGACTCGCTGACGCTGGTGGCCGGGGCGAGCAATCTGCGCCTGGAGAGCTACCTGTTCACCCAGCAGGCGCTCGAGGCAGCGCGGGATCACCTGGCGCCGCACGGCGCGTTCGCCATGTACAACTATTACCGGAAGAGCTGGCTGGTCGACCGCTTCGCCGGCTCCCTCGATGACATCTACGGCCACGCCCCCTGCATGACGACGTTCAGCAAGAACGCGGCCGTGCTGGTGGCCGGGATGACGGCCACCGACCAGTCGTGCGATCAGATCTGGCAGCCCAGCGGCGCGGTCCCGGCGGCCGCGAGCGATGACCACCCTTTCCCGTATCTGCTCCACCGGGACATTCCCACGCTGTACCTGGGCGCGCTGGGCGCGATCCTGCTGGTGACGCTCCTGGCGGTGCGCCTGACCGGGGTTCGCATCCGAAGCACGGTCCGTTACACCGACATGTTCCTGATGGGCGCGGCCTTCATGTTGCTCGAAACGAAGAACGTGATCGGCTTCGCGCTCTACTTCGGTACGACCTGGCTGGTCAACGCCCTGGTCTTCATCGGCGTCCTGCTCGCCGTCCTGGCGGCGGTCGAGGTCCGGCGCCGGCTACAGCGGGTCAACCAGCTGCTGCTGCAGCTCCTGCTCTTCGGCACCCTCGCGGTAGCCTGGCTCGTCCCAGCGCACGCCGTGCTCTCGTTGCCCTTCGCCGGACGGCTCGCCGCCGCCATCGCCCTGGCCTTCGCCCCCATCTTCTGCGCCAACCTCATCTTCTCGGACCGCCTCGCGCTCGCCCCGAACCCGACATCCGCGTTCGGCGCGAATCTGCTGGGCGCGCTGACCGGGGGCGCGCTCGAGTATCTGGCGCTGGTGACGGGCTATCAGGCGCTGCTGCTGGTCGTCGCCCTGCTGTACCTGGGGGCGTGCGTCGCCATGCGGTTCGCCGGGCGCGGGCCGGGCGTGCCGTCACCGCTGGTGCCGGACGAGACGGTAGCCCTCAACAGCCGATAGAGCTTGGTCAGGTTGGTGCCGGCCGGGAGGCATACCTGACGGGGCGTCGGCGAAGTCGGCGTTAGGTCAGCACTGCCACAACTGCTCGCAGACCGGCCACACCATGGAATCGCCCGCCACCCCCACTCAGGTTCGCAACCCGCTCAGCCGTCCTCCCGCGAGCGATCGAACAGTGGGAGGCAGTGCCCAACCGCCTCCCACCCGCCGGCCGCCGGACGCGCCCCGGTCGAACGCGGCTTCGCGCATCTGAAGAACTGGCGGATCCTCACCAAGCCCCGCACTGACCACACTCGCGCCACCCACCTGGGACCGATCATCGGGAAGCTCCCCGACGGCCTGCAGAGTCTGCTGGCCCGAATGTTCCGCGGCGCCGGCGAACCGTCCGGCGGCGAGTGGCAGAAGATCGGCCTGGCCCGCACCCACTGGCGCAGCTCCACCTCCTCGGCGGACAGCATCCTCATCGTGGACGAGCCCACTTCCGCCCTGGACCCGGAAGCCGAGATCGCCGCGTTCGACCGCATCCGCCGACTCGCCGCACCGAACCGGGCCGCCGTCCTGGTCACCCATCGCATGTCCGGAGTCCGTCACGCCGACCGCATCTACGTCCTGCACCAGGGCCGGCTGGCTGAACAGGGCAGCCACGAGGAGGGCCTCGGCGGCGGGCGGTGCGATCAGCGGCCGGACCAGACCGGGTCGCGTTTCTCCGCGAAGGCGCGTGGGCCCTCGACCGCGTCGTCGCTGTCCCTGCGCTTCTCCTCCCAGGTGTACCGGGCGGTGAACGCCTCCTCGAGCGGCATGTCGAGGGAGGCGAGGGTGGCTTCCTTGATGGCGCGTACCGCGAGCGGGGCGCTGCGGACCAGGTCGTTCGTCCACTCCTCGACACAGCGGTCGAGCTGGTCGGCCATCACGACCTCGTTGACCAGCCCGAAGTGCTGGGCCATCGCCGCGGTCATCCGGCGCCCGGTGAGCAGGTACCCCATCGCGGCCTTGAGCGGCAGTTGGCGCGCGAGCCGGAACGCACCGCCGGCACCCGGAACCAGTCCGAGCTGCGCTTCGGGCAGCGCGAACACGGCGTGGGCCGCCGCGATGACGATGTCGCAGGCCAGGACGAGTTCGAAGCCGCCCCCGAGGGCATATCCGTTGACCCGGGCCACCACGGGTTTGGAGAGGGTGAACCTTTCGGTCAGCCGGGGCCAGCCGGGCCGGCCCCGGCTGCCGAAGGTCGTCGGCGGGGCCCCCTCCGCATTGAGCCGGGCGCGTTCCTTGAGGTCCTGTCCGACGGAGAAGGAGCGGTCGCCGGCCCCGGTGAGCACCGCGACCCGGACGTCGTCGTCGGCCTCGACGTCGTCCCAGATCACCGCGAGTTCCTCGTGCATCCGGGTGTCCATGGCGTTCAGGACGTGGGGACGGTCGAGGGTGACGTGGGCGACGTGGTCCTTCTTCTCGTAGCGGACGCGGGGACCGCCGGGAGTCTCCGTCACGAGGCACCACCGCCGAAGCGGCCCACCTTCTGTATGACGTCCTCGCCGTACAGGCGCAGAGCCTGCTGCAGCGCGAACTCGGCCATGTAGCGCCGGAATTCCTCCGGCGGCTCCTCGGCCAGGTTGAGCATGGTGCGGTTGGCGGGCACCGCGGGCGCGGAGAGCCGCTCGACCGCCCTTTCGACGGCGCTGTCCATGTCCCCGGGTTCCACGACCTCGTCGACGAGGAGACGCGCGTCGGGTTCCGTCGCCCAGATCCGGCGTCCCTGGAGGATCACCTGGCGGGAGATCCGGGGCCCGGTGTGCCGCCCGAGCCGGAAGTTCCCGGCTCCCGGCACAATGCCCTCGCGGGCGGCGGGAAGGCTGAAGTACGCGTCGGACGCGGCCAGTACGTGGTCGAAGACCAGCAGCAGCTGCATGCCGCCGCCGATGGCGAACGTGTCGACCGCGGCGACCCACGGTTTCTCGGTCCCGCGGGTATGCCAGGTGCCGGTGCCGTCGTCCTCGCTCAGCACTCCCCTGACGAGTTTGTGGATGTAGCCGAGTTCACGGCGCAGCAGGAAGCCGACCAGGGAGATGCCTCCGGCGTGCAGGCTCTTGAGGTTGATGCCGGCGCTGAAGACGCGCTTCCCGCGGTAGCGGGGGTGGGTCATCTCCCCACCGCGCAGCACCCCCACCCGGACCTGAGGGTCGAGCAGGGCGAGGTCGACGGCCGTCTCCATGTCGTCGACCTGGCGGTCGTCCTCGGCGTTGAGGCAGTCGTCGCGGCACATCGTCAGGTGCGCAGCGCCGTCGCGCCGCTCCAGCCGGACCGAGCCGGTGTCCACGACGCCGGTCCGAGTGAACTCCGGGAGCAGCCGCAGCGCGCTGGGCGTGGGCCTGAGCATGGCGTCCATCAGATGCGGGCCGGCCGAGGGCGATCCGAGGACCGCCCTGAGGAAGATGCCCTGGTCGATCTCGTGGCCTTCCTTGTCGGCCTGCGGCCGGCTGCGCTCCGAGGCGAGCTGTGCGGCCGTCGGCACCAGACCCGGGAAGGCGGCCGCGGCGGCCTCGACGAGTTCGGCGATCTTCAGGCTGCGGGTGCGGCCGTCGGTGAGCCCGTCGTACACGGCGTCCGCGTGGGCGTCCAGGAACCGGGTGCGCAGCGCGCGGGCGGTGTCCTTGGCGGCCGCCGCCTCAGCGCGCTGCTCGGGTGACCGCGCACCGGGCGACGGCAGGGACAGGAGCACCTTCTCGACCTGCCGGGTGGTGTCGGCCAGGCCCGCCCAGACGTCGAGGGCCTCCTGCCGGCCGGAGGCGGTCGCGGTCACGACGCCTCCTTCACGGCTGCCCGCGCAGAGCGCGGTCGGCCGCGGCCAGATGGGCGCCGAGAGCCTGCTCGAAGCTGGTCGTCGTCGCGTCGAACAGCAGTTGACGCCGGATGGCGAGCTCCTTGCCGGCCGGTGCCGACGTGCTGGACGTGAGCCGTGCCGCGGCGGCGTGCGCGGCGGCGTGGTCGTCGGCCAGTTCGTCGACGAGGCCGAGCGCCAGCGCTTCGGCAGTGTCGATCGGGGCACCGAACAGCACCGCCCTCCGCACGCGTGCGGCTCCGGCCTGCTGGACCAGCCGGTACATGGCCATCCCGGGCCAGGTGGCCTCGCCGTCGAACGGGACGAGCAGCCGGGTGCCGGGTATGGCGACGCGGACGTCCGTGGCCAGGAACGCCTCCAGGGCCGTGCCTCCGAGGTCGCCGGTGGCCACCGCGGCGGTGGCCACCGAGAGCCGCTCCAGCCGGCGCAGCGCGCGCTCCCACTTGGTGACCAGGGAGATGCCGAGGCCGCCGGTCCAGCCCGCCGCGGGGGCGCCGGAGACCTCCACGGTCACGATGCCCGGTCCGGGCCGGTCCTCGGCCTCGTCGCAGACGGTCGTCACGGCCTTGACTGCTGTGGCCGACACGGGCTCGGTTCCGTCGATTGTCAGGGTGAGCACCTTGCTCTCCGTTCCCGTCACCACTGGATCAGCGCGGTTTCGATGGTGGACCCGGGCCCCATGGTCATGAGTACGCCGTACTCACCGGGCCGGGTGACTGCTTCGTCGAGGAGCCGTTCGTAGGAGAAGAGGAACGATCCGCTCGACACGTTGCCGTAGTCGCGCAGGACGCCGACCGTGTGCCGCAGGTCGTGCCGGGTCAGGCCGAGGTTGACGGTGACGGCGTCGATCACCTTCTTGCCTCCGGAGTGCACCAGCCAGTGCTCGATGTCGCTCCTGCGCAGTCCGGTCCCGGACAGCAGCCGGTCGACGACGAGTTCGGCGTGCGCGCCCACTACGTACGGGATCTGCGGGTCGAGGAAGAAGCTGAACCTGTCCTGCGCCCGGTCCCAGTCGTAGCGCATGGCGTCGATGGCGTCGGGGATGAGGCAGCTCGCGAACTTGAGGATGCGGGGCCCCTCGGGGGCGATCGCCGCCTCGTCGCCGGGGCCGGTGTCCGCCATGAGCGCGACGGCTCCGGAACCGTCGCCGAAGAGGCTGTTGACGACGGCGGTGCGCATCGTGTCGTCCATGGCGTAGGCCGCGGAACACGCCTCGGAGCAGAGCACGACGGCGAGTTCGCCGGGGTGTGCGGCGGCCCAGCCGGTCACCACGTTGAGGGCGTTGAGCCCGGCGTTGCAGCCCATGCCGACGATGTCCGAGCGGCTGCAGTGACGGTCGATGCCCAGTTCCCGGATGAGCTGGGCGCTGAGTCCGGGGGTGAGGAAGCCGGTGGACGTCACGCAGCACAGGTGACGCAGGTCGGAGAGTTCGGCACCGGCCCGCTTCAGGCAGGCCTCCAGCGCCTCGGCCCCCATCCGGACGGCCGTCGCCTTGTGCTTGTCGAGGAGGTCTCCCTGCGGCTCGGAGACGCGGTTGCCTTCGCCGTCCTGAGGAGGCAGCGCGAGGAACCGCCTGTCGATCGCGCTGTTGAGGAAGACGGAGCGGATCCGCGGATCGGTGATCCGGAAGGCGTCGAGCACTTCCTGCTGGGAGTAGGAGTCGTCGGTGGTGGCGGTGCCGACCCCGATGATCCGGGCGAGCGGCGGCAGGACGCCGGTCCTGGGCGGTTCGGTCGTGGTACTCGGGCTCATCGGAAGGTCCATCCCCACATGCGCGGCTTGCTGCGCGGCTTGTTCGCGGACGTGCCACTGGTCACATGCCTCACCTTTCCGTCAAAACGGTGCTGAACGGGTGCTGTGCGAGGGGTGTTTCTGTCATGACGCCGCGCTCGCGCTCTGCGCCTCGATGAAGCGCGCGAGCCGCGCGGTGCCCTCCTGAATCTCCGCCAGGGTCAGATAGCTGGTGGACAGCCGGATGGCATGGTGGCCACCGCCCGACGGATGGAAGTACGCCATCGGCGTCCAGATGACGCCGAAGTCCTGGGCGGACCGGGTCAGGGCCGTGTTGTCCGCGCGGAAGGGGACCTGGAGCTTGAGGAAGAAGCCGCCGGTGGGTTCGTTCCAGCGCACACCGAGGGCCGCCCTGCGGTCGGCGGGCAGGCACGCGTCCAGATACTTGAGCGTGGTCCGCATCGCGTCGCCGTAGTACGCGGCGGGCTCGGCGTTCAGTTCCGAGATCCGCCCCTCGGCGGCCAGGAGTGTGCCGGCGACGACGGCCTGGCTGAGCGAGGACGTGTTCACCGTCACCATGCTCTTGATCTTGACGAGTTCGTCGGCGAGCAGGCCCTCGTGGCCGGAGTCGTGCAGCACACGCTGGTCGGCCACGGCGAAGCCGACGCGGGCCCCGGGGAAGACGGTCTTGGAGAACGAGCCGAGGTGGACGACGGTGCGCGCGCGGTCCAGCGACTTCAGGGTCGGCAGCGGCGAACCGGGGCTCACCCTGCGGTAGGGGCTGTCCTCGAGGACGAGGAAGCCGTGGCGCGCGGCGAGTTCCAGCAGTGCGGTGCGGGCCTGTGCGCCCAGCGACGCCCCGGACGGGTTGGAGTGGTCGGGGACCACGTAGAAGGCGCGGGGGCGGCGTCCGCGCGCCAGTTCCGCCAGGACGGCGGCCTCGACGTCCTCGACGTGCAGACCGTCCTCCCGCTCGTCGACCGCCGTGACGGGGACGTCGAGCAGCCGGGCCGCGCCGGTGATGCCGACGTAGCACGGGCTGGCGGCCAGGAGCACGTCCTCGGGGCCGGTCATCAGCGCGCGGAGGACCAGCAGCATGGCCTCCTGTGCCCCGACGGTCACGACGACCGACTCGGGGGGCACGTCGATGTTCTCGTCGGCGCGCAGCGAGTCGGCGATGATCTCCCGGATCCGGCCAGCGGTCGGACCATACTGGTACATGGCCGTGCGGATGTCCTGGGACGAACTGCCCTGCGCCGCGAGGTGATCCAGGTAGCGGCGCATGTGGGTGAAGATCTGCTCGGTCTCGAAGAAGCCGTCATACGGACGGCCGGGCGCGAAGGAGATGGCGTCGGGATGGCGGAACGTGATCTCGTTGAGGAAGTTCATGGTGTCCAGCACCGGGTCGGACACACTGGCGTGCAGGTCGCTCTTGCGTACGTCCGCCGTCCGCAGGTCCGCCGTCGTCCGTGCGGACCGGCCGGCCGCCCGGCGGGGAGCCGCCGGCGGCGCGGGCGCGGTGCGGATCGACTCGGGTCCGATGTCAGCGGTCGAACCGGCTCCGGTGAACGCCATCGCCTCCGTCAGTTCGCGGACCAGTTCGGCGGTCTCCTCCCGCGTGCCGGCGTGGTCGGTCACCACGGCGTCGGCGCCCAGGGCCAGCGCGACGAGGATGTCGGCTCCCCTGCGGACGCCGCCACGGAGCAGGACGGGGCAGCGCCCCGCCACGGCCGCCGCGATCGCCGGAAGCGCCGGTAGGGAGTCGAAGACGATTCCGTCCGCGCCGGCCGCCACCGCGTGCTCGGCGTCCTCGGCCGTTCCGCCGATTCCGTCGACGAGCAGGAGGAGGCCGGTGGCCGAGCGCAGCCACTCGAGGTCGGCCCAGCCGGCGGGGCCGGCGGGAACGGGGGTGAGCAGCGCATCGACCCCGGCCTCGGCCGCCCGTCCGACGAGCCGCCGTGCGGTCTCCCGGTCCCGGAGGGGGAGGGACCGGAGCCACAGCGGCCCGCCGGAGCCGGTGGAGGGGCGAGTGAACGCATGCCCGTCGGCCGTGTCCAACTCTGCCGGGAGAACGGCCGAATTCACTACCGCCGGCAGGCCAGTCGCGTCCACCACCGCCGGGAGGCCGGCGGCGGCTGCCGCCCGGACCAGGGCGGCCTGGTCGTCGGGGCGGGCCGGCCCGGCGGGCGGGCCGAGCACGAGCGGTGCCTGCCAGGTCCGGCCGAAGAGCTTGCTCGCCGGGTCGGGCGGTCCGGGCTGCCTGGTGCCGCCCGGCCTCAGTCCGACACGGTCGAACGCCTCACGATTCAAGGCGGAGAGGAGTTCCGGGTCCGGCCGCGCACCGTGGTCGCCATCGCGTCCGGCCATCGTTTTCCCCTTTGCGGTGTCGACTGGCGAGAATAGGTGGTTTTTTTTCGAGGCTCGGATTTCACCGGACGGCGCACGAGGGCAGCCATGCGGAAAACGGTGGTGAAGAACGGCGCGTTCGCTCGTCCCGGTGAGTTGCTTTTTCGGCGATACTCACCGTCGCCGGAAGCCTGCCCGGCTCACTTTCGACGACAGGCTCCTCCATTCGCCTTCTGTATGTCCAGGGTGTTCAGGGTGAACGGGAATTCGTCAGGTGATGCGCCGGACGAGTTCGGGGCCGGCGTCCGCGACCGATGTGGTTCCGGTGAGGGTCATCATGTCGGCCAGTTCGTTGATGACGAGGTCCAGCACCCGTGCCGCGCCGTCCCGCCCCGCCACGGCCAGGCCGTGCAGCACCGGAGGTCCGAGCAGTACGGCGTCGGCGCCCAGCGCGAGGGCGGCCAGCACGTCGCCTCCGCCGCGGACGCCCCCGTCGAGGAGGACGGGACAGGCTCCGCCCACCGCCGACGCGACCGGGGGAAGTGCGTCGACGGTGGCCGGGGCCGGACCCGGCCGCCGGTCCCCGCGGTGGGAGACGACAATGCCGTCCACACCTGCTTCGACGGCCCTTCGGGCGTCGGAGGCGGTGAGTACGCCTTCCAGGAGGAGCGGCAACGGGCTTACGGCGCGCACCCGTTCGACGAGGGATCCGGTACGGCCGGGGGCGTCCGCTCCGAGGACCAGCGCCTGGACGCCGGCCCGTTTCGCCTCACGGATCAGTTCGCGGTTCGGGGCATGCCCGCGGTCATGGGAGACCCGTAGCCAGAGCGGCCCGGAGGCGGCCGCGACGATGTCCCGCAGCCTCCGCCCGGCGACGTCACTCACCACGAGCGGCAGGCCGGCCGCCCCGGCGACCGAGGCCATGACGACCTCGCCGTCGACCATGGCGACCTCGCCGTCAAGCTGGGCCCGGTCCTGGTCGTCCGGGGACACCACGACGACCGGGGCCGCCCAGGTGCGGCCGAGGATCCGGGTCTCGGTCTCGGCGAACAGGTGGCGGTCGAAGCCCGTGACGGGCCGGGGCCGCAGTCGCAGGCGCGCGAACGCCTCCCGGTCCGCCCGTGAGCCCCACTCCTTGGCCGGTGCCGCGCCCTGCAGGGCGTCGTCCGGGGCGGGCCGGGCGGCCGGGCCGGTGGCGGAGCCGCGGTACGTCATCGGTACGCCACTCGGTCGTGGTTCACGGCCTCGTGGCTCTCCACCACTCCCCCGCCGGGAAACGTGCAGACGGCGGGGACGGAGCCGTCGGTGCGGAACGCCAGGTACGGGTCCCCGTCGGCCACGGCCAGGATCACCCGCCCGCAAGGACCGCGGACGACGGCCGTGTCCGTCCGCTCCTCCCACCGGCCCGCCGCAGGACCGGAGGGGAGGCAGGAGAAACCGAGGGCGTCCCGGTAGAAGTCGGCACAGGTGCCGGGCGTGCCCGCTCCGGGTCGCAGACCGACGTGGTCCAGTCCCCGGATCGGACCTTCCGGCCGGAGGGGCGCGCCCGGTTCCGGCACCCAGGTGCGGCCCGAGGGCAGGCCGCTCGCGGTGACTCCTCCGGGCGGGAGCAGGGTGTGGACGACACCGCCCGCCCCCGACAGGGCGGGGTTTCCCCCCAGGGAGTCGGCCGTCACCGCGTCCGCCGCCAGCGCCGCTTCGAGGGTTTCACCGACGTCGTCGCACACCAGGGCGACATCGGCGATGCCGTCCCCGTAGGTGTCCAGAAATCTCCAGGTCACCGGGCCGGTGGTGATGAGGAGACTCACCTCCCCCTGCCGCAGCAGTACGGAACTCCTGTCGACGCCCACCCAGTCCGCGGTGCGCGCGAATCCCATCGCCGAGATGAAGTGATCGGCGACGGACTGCCTGTTGCTCGTGTACAGCTCGACATACGCGATGTCTCGCACAGCCATGGAGTGCCTCCTGACGGCGGACGGTCACTGAACTCCGGTCACCAGCGCCATTCCTGCTGGCCGAACAGGTGGCCAGCCTTGATTCCGCGGTCCGCGCACCAGGTCATGAACTCCTCGATCTGCTTGATCTGGTACGTGTCCTCGTTGTAGGTGGTGGCCATGACGTGGCCCAGCCAGGGCTCCTCGCCCATGGCGTACACATACGCCTCGGTGGCGCCCAGCTCGGTCATGATCGCCGCGGCCTGCTCGGCGTTCGAGCCGGACAGCTTGCGCGAGTTGCTCATCTTCTTGGTGACCGGCTTGGTCAGCAGCGCCTGGTACAGCCAGGTCAGCGGGGCGCCGTCGCACTCCATGCCCAGGAAGGCGATGTCGGCCGTGCCCAGGTGCTCGCGGATGTAGCGGTAGAGCGTCGGGTCGATCCCGGAGGAGTCGGCCCCGACGAACGCCGACCGGCCGGCCAGGTCCACCCAGTACGTCGACTTGCTGCGGATGTCGAGGTCGCAGTGCTCGCCCAGGAACGGGGTCGCCACCACCTTGCCGCCGGGGAAGGGGAACTCGTCGTAGTCGTCGGCCTCGACGACCGGGAAGCCCAGCTGCTTCAGGTACAGCCCGATCGACGGGTCCTCCAGGTTGCCCCGGGAGGAGCGCGGCACGACGATCGTCCCGATCCGGCCGCGCAACTGCAGCAGGGTCTCGAGGACGATGTGGTCCTGGTGCCCGTGCGTGATCAGCACCAGGTCGATGAAGTCCGGCAGGTCGTCCAGGGTGTAGCGGTCCTGCGCCGAGCTGTCGGCGCTGATGAACGGGTCGGTGACGACCGCACCCTCGGCCGTCTGCAGGACGAGGCACGCGTGGCCGAAGTAGCGGATGCGGCCGCCGCCGTCGATGTGGCGGTCCTTCGACACGCTCGGCGTCGGGCTCAGCAGGCCGGTGAGCTGCGCCGCCTGAGCGTCGTTCAGCTCCAGTTCCTCACGCAGCCGGCTCAGGGTCGTCGGGTTCACCCGGGCCTTGAACAGGGCCTCGAGTCCGGGGTGGCGGAAGGGGATCTGCAGTTCCAGGACGTCCGGCGAGGGAAGGCGCGGGGTGCTCAGGATGAACGGCCGCTCCACGCCCGGCTCCAGCGACAGCTGCACCGACTGCCTGGCCTCGGTGTACACCGGGCTCTGGTAGACGAGCGGCTCGATGAACCGTACCGCCGCCTGGTTGTCGGTGTCGTACGCCAGCTCGACCAGTCCGCCCAGCTCGGCGGGCAGCTTCGGGTACAGCGGGGTGAGGTCGAAGCCGGTGGCGTTCGCCCGCAGCAGCTCCTGGCCCTGGGCGATCGCGTCGGCGAACCGCAGCATGTCGGCCCGGTCCCGCTTGATGTCGTCGAGGAGCTGCCGCACCTGGTCGCTCTGCTCCTCGCCGATGTTGACGAAGAAGCCGCCGCGCAGTTCCGGATTGTGGCTGGCCGCGATATGCACCTGCGGCGACTGCAGATAGGACTCGAGCATCGGCACCTGCAGAAATGACAGATTCATCGACGCCTGTACCGGAGCAACGGTGTGGAACCACGCGTAAAAGCGGTCCACCAGCGGCTCGACTATCGCCTTCGACCGAAGAAACAACGGCTCATCAGCCATATGTACCCCACCTTCCTGGATGGCCGAGCGAAATCTGGAGACAAGGGCACCGTCGCGATCACGCGCCTCGGCAAAGGCCGTGCTTGCCCGCAGCACTATGACGTGCGGCCGGTGTGCAGAACAACCCGAACAACCCCGTGGGAATGGCGACGGCGCCGTTCAACTGACGCACCACCGCAGTTGAACGGCGCCGTCGGGCACCGCGGGCTATTCCGTTGTCACTTCTTGCCGCGCAGTGCGGCGCGCCGTCAGTCCTCGGTCCAGCCGTGGCTCTCGGCGAACTTCAGCAACTCGTGCCGGATCTCCAGGATCTGTTCCCCGGTCAGGCGCGGGCCGGCCTTCAGAAGCAGCTCGGTGACTTCCCGGGAGAACTCCTCCGCATCGAGCACGTCGCACGTCGGGTCCTCCGTGGCCGACTTCCTCACCGAGGGCGCGGACGACGCCGCGGGAGCGGCCGCGGGCCGGGCCGGCGCCGGGACGGCGGGCGGCGCCTCGGCCCGGTGCGCGAGCCGCACGGAGGAGGCCTTCGGCCCGCGGTCCCCCTCCTCCACCTCGAACTCGACCTCCAGCCCGGGGCGCAGGTACGACTCGGGTATGAGCAGGTCGTTCACGTGCAGGAAGACGTCCTCGCCGCCCGCCTCGGGAGCGATGAACCCGTAACCCCGGTTTCCGTCGAACCGCACAACACGTCCGGCAACCATGCCAACCAACCCCCAAACAGGACCGGGCCCCTTGCCCGGACAACACTCGCCGGATCGTGGCTCCGCCGGATCCACCCCGCGAGGTATGCTCCGTCGCCGAGCCTACATCCCCGGGGTGATGCGGCCGAGAGGTTACATCCCCTGATTGATGACCGGTTCGTCCTGCGGCCTCTAGCGTCTTTTCCATGACCATTGAAGGCAGCTCGGAGCAGGTCGTCGTACAGCTCGACAAAGTGCGCAAGGAATTCGGCGACTCCGTCGCGCTCGACGGTGTGTCGCTGGAGATTCGTGCCGGTGAAGCGGTGGCGGTGATGGGACCTTCGGGCAGCGGCAAGTCGACGCTGCTCAACATGGTCGCCGGGCTGGACCGCCCGACCTCCGGGCGGGTCGTCGTCCAGGGGGAGGACCTGGGGACGCTCAGTGAGAAGGGCCTGTCGCTGTTCCGGCGTCACCGCATCGGCATGGTCTTCCAGTTCTTCAACCTCCTGGACGACCTGCCGGCGCTGGACAACGTGGCGCTCGCCGAGCAGCTGACCGGGACCCCGGCCCGGCAGGCACGCAAGCGCGCGCTGGCCCTCCTCGAGGAGCTGGGCATCGCCGACCGCAAGGACATCTACCCGGCGGCGCTCAGCGGCGGCGAGCGCCAGCGCGTGGCCGTCGCCCGTGCCCTGATGAACCGGCCGGCCCTGCTGCTCGCCGACGAGCCGACGGGCGCTCTGGACAGCCGGTCCGGCGAGCATGTGATGGATCTGCTGCTCGACCTGAACCAGCTCGGGCAGACGCTGCTCATGGTGACGCACGACGAACGCCTGGCCACGCGGTGCGCCAGCCGGGTGATCGAGGTCGCCGACGGCCGGGTGGCCCGCGAGCGGACTCTGGAGCGGAGCGCATGAAGGCTGTATGGCGGGCCGCACGTGCGGCCGTGCGGCGCAGGCGGCTCCAGACCGTCGTCATCGGCGTCGTCATCCTGTTCTCCACCATGTCGATCGTGGTCGCACTGGGGCTGCTGGAGTCGGCCTCGGCGCCGTTCGACCGTGGATTCGCCCAGCAGCGCGGCCCGCACGCCGTCGCGGCCTTCGACCGTGACAAGGTGTCCGACGACCAGCTGAGGCGGGCGGCGCGCCGGCCCGAGGTGGAGGCCGTCGCGGGCCCCTTCGAGCAGGCCGTGCTGAACATCCCCGAGGGCGTGTCCCGCATGGTGCGGGGCCCTCAGAGGGTGGTGGGCCGCGCGGACCCGGGCGGAGACGTGGACCGTCTGGACCTGTGGCAGGGGCGTTGGGCGACCGCGCCGGGCGAGATCGTCCTGCGCCAGCTCCCGCCGTCGCAGAGCGCGCTGCCCTTCGGCCCGAAGGAGGAGCCGCTGCCGGTCGGCGAGAAGCTCGAGATCCCCGGCATGCCGACGCTCACCGTCGTCGGGTACGCCTACAGCCTGAGCAAGACGGCCGACGCCTGGGTGTCGCCGGAGCAGATCGCCGCCCTGGGACCGACCACGTCCCAGATGCTGTACCGCTTCTCCTCCGCCGGGAGCGACTCCGCGGTCGAGGCCGGCCTGGCCTCGGTCGTCGAGGGTCTGCCGCGGGACTCGTTCCTCGGCTCCAACTCGTATCTCGCCATCAAGCGTGAAGTGGCGTCCGGGCTGGGCGCGTACGTGCCCTTCCTGATGGTCTTCGGCTGCCTGGGGCTCCTGTCCGCGCTCCTGATCGTCGCCAACGTGATCAGCGGCGCGGTCGTGTCGGGGTTCCGGCACATCGGCACGCTCAAGGCCCTGGGCTTCACCCCGAACGAAGTCGTGGCGATCTATCTCGTGATGGTGTCCGTCCCGGCGATCGCCGGCTGCGTGCTGGGCACCGGGCTGGGCAATCTCATGGCGCGGCCCCTGCTCGTCAACGCGTTCAGGGGCATGGGTCTGGGGAACGTCGGCGTCAGCCCTCTGGTGAACACGGTCGCGCTGCTGGGGATGCCCGTCGTCGTCGTGCTCGCCGCGCTCGTCCCCGCCCTGCGGGCCCACCGGCTGTCGGCGGCCGAGGCGATCAGCGCCGGCAGCGCGCCGCGCATGGGTCGCGGGCTGAGGGTCCAGCGCCTGCTCGGCGGCACCCGGCTGCCGCGCCCCGTCAGCCTGGGGCTTGGCCTGCCGTTCGCCCGCCCGGGCCGCACGAGCCTGACCATGGCGGCGATCGTGCTCGGCGTGACCACCGTGACCTTCGCGACGGGACTGGTCAGGACGGTGGAGGAGTACGCGGACACCTCCGCCCACAAGGGCGCCGTCCAGGTCACGGTGGACCGGGGCAACCCCGTCGAGGGGGTCGAGTCGAAGCGGGGGGACGCCGCGACGGAGGCGCTGCTGCGCGCGCAGCCCGGCACGGCCGAGGTGACCGCCCGGCTGACCCTCGCGCTGTCGCTCGTGGGGTCCACGGAGAGCGTGGAGGGCCAGTTCTTCCGGGGCGAGTCGTCGGCGCTGGGCTTCGAGCGGGAGATCGTGAAGGGGCGCTGGCTGGACAGGCCCGGTGAAGTGGTCGTCACGTCGGGCTTCCTGAAGGAACGCGGCCTGAGCGTCGGCGACCACCTCACGCTGGAGAAGGACGGGCGGCGGACCCGCGTCACGATCGTCGGCGCGACCATGTCCGGCGAGACCTCGAACCTCTACTCCGTGTGGCAGACGCTCACCCCGCTCGCACCGGCGTACAAGCCCATCCAGGTCCAGTACCTGGTCAAGCTGGACCCGGGCACGGACGTCGACGGCTACCTCGGCTCGGTGAAGTCCGCCGACCCCGGCCTGTACCCGAAGGACTTCACCGATTCGGACAACTCCTTCGCCCTGGCCATGATCAGCCTGGCGACGACCCTCACCCTGGTGCTGGGGACGGTGGCGGCGCTCGGCGTCTTCAACACCGTCGTGCTCAACGCCCGGGAACGGCGCCGTGACCTGGGCATGCTGAAGTCGATCGGCATGACGCCCCGTCAGGTGATCGCCATGATGCTGACGTCCATGGCGGCGCTCGGAGTGGTCGGCGGGCTGATCGGTATTCCCCTGGGGGTCGCCGCCCACCGGCTGATCGTGCCGATGGCGGGCGAGGCGGCCAACATCGCCCTCCCCGCCTTCCTGATGGACGTGTGGCACGCGCGGGAGATCACCCTGCTGGCCTTCGCCGGGACCGTGCTGGCGCTGCTGGGCGCGTTCGCCCCGTCCCGGTCGGCGGCACGCCTGACGATCTCGGAGGCCCTGCGCAACGAGTGACCCGCGGCAGTGAGGCCCTGGAGGCAGGCGGCCTGCCGCCGGGTTGAACGCTCTACCGGACCGAAGCCCCCGTGCGAGGATGACGCGCTATTGCAACTCCCTGCCGTTTTCCGGCCGTTGTCGCCGGACCACTACAGTGAGGAGCCCCGGTGGGCATGCTCAGCCGCGACGATGTGGACCGGGCCCGGCGGCGACTGACCGGCCGGGTGTGGCGGACGCCGGTTGTCCGCTGCCAGGAGCTGGACGCGCTGGCCGGCGCGCGGCTGTGGCTGAAGGCCGAGAATCTGCAGCGCGGCGGTTCGTTCAAGGTCCGGGGAGCTCTCCTGGCCGTCGAGGAACTGGCCGCCGCGGGCAGCCGCGGAGTGATCGCGCAGAGCACCGGCAATCACGCCATCGCGGTGGCGCTGGCCGCCGCGGAGCACAAACTGCCCACGGTGGTGGTGCTGCCGTCCGACGCGCCGGCGGCCAAGGTACGGCGCGTCCGGGAGGCCGGCGCCGAGGCGGTGCTCGTGGGCACGACGCTCGCCGAGCGGGTGGCCGTGGTCGAGGAGCTCCGCGGGCGGTACGGGTACGACGTGGTCGACCCGTACCAGAACCCCCATGTGGTCGCCGGCCAGGGAACGGCCGTGGCCGAACTGATCCGTCAGGTGACCACGGCAGCCGGCCGGCTGGACGCGGTGGTGGTGCCGATAGGCGGCGGAAGCGCCGTCGCCGGTGCCTGCCTGGCGGCCACCGGCGAGGATCTGGCCGTGGTCGGCGCCGAGCCGGAGAAC
Organism: Streptomyces sp. NPDC001292; assembly: GCF_042896465.1. Classification (NCBI taxonomy): domain Bacteria; kingdom Bacillati; phylum Actinomycetota; class Actinomycetes; order Kitasatosporales; family Streptomycetaceae; genus Streptomyces; species Streptomyces sp. NPDC001292. The sequence continues at coordinate 8,991 of NZ_JBIAXG010000009.1, read as the reverse complement.
GTTCCGGCGTTCACCGCCGCGCTGCACGCCGGCGGGCCGGTGACGGTGCCCTCCCGGCACACGCTCGCCGACGGGCTGCGCCCCGACCGCATCGGCGATCTGCCCTTCTCCCTGGCCCACCGGGCCGTCACCGGCGTCGTCACGGTGCCAGAGGCGGCCATCGCCGAGGCGATGCGCGCCGCGCTCCTGCAGGCCCGGCTGCTCGTCGAGCCGGCGGCGGCCACCGCGCTCGCCGCCGCCCTGGACGGTGCCGCCGACGGCGCCACCGACGTCGGCGTACTGCTCAGCGGGGGGAACGTCGAGCCCGGCCTGGTCGCGTCCTTGCTGACGGACCGGTGAGGCCGGGCCCGACGGGCCCGCGGCGGGTGAGGCTCAGTCCTCCCGTTCCAGCCAGTCGGAGGCGGCGGACCACACCCGGGCCAGCATCTCCGGCAGCGACAGGTCGTAGTGGTTGCACGGAAGGCCGATCTCCGTGATCTCCCCCGTCACATGCGGCTGCCACGCCTCGGCGGTGGGCGCGCCCTCCGGCTTGCTGTCCTCGGCGACGACGAGCAGCGCGTCCCCGTCGAACAGTCCGAACCGATGGGCACGTCCGATCAGGCCGTTGTTCTGGAAGATGCGCGCCAGGGTCCGGAACTCCTCGTCCGAGGTGGCTCCGAAGACATGGCCGGCCTCCCGCCGCACCATCTCGGTCAGCCGGTCCAGTTCGGCGGCCGGGTCACGTTCGGGCTCCGGCCCCTGGTCCTCGGCCGCGCCCTCGGCGCCCTCGGCGGACTCGCCGTCCGGATTTGCGACCGGCGGGAACGCGTCCAGGATGACCAGCATCGCCACCTCTTCGCCCGCCGCCCGCAGCTGGACGGCGATCTCGTGCGCGGCCGTTCCTCCGAAGGACCAGCCCAGCAGGTGGTACGGGCCGCTCTCCTGCACGGAACGGATCTGCCGGATGTAGTCGGCCGCCATCTCCTCCACGGAACCGGCGAGTTCCGTCTCTCCGTCCAGGCCCCGGGCCTGCAGCCCGTACAGCGGGACGTCGTCCGGGACGCTGCGTGCCAGCGGCATGTAGCACCAGCTGAGCCCGCCCGCGGGGTGGACGCAGAAGACGGGCGGCTTGCTGCCCTCGGCCCGGATCGGGAGCAGGACGTCGAGGGAGTCCCGTACGGAGGTCATGCTCATCCGCTTCAGGAGTCCGGAGACGCTGGGGGCGGCGAACAGGTCGCGCACCGCGACGGACACGCCGCGCTGACGCAGCGCTTCCACCAGCTGCACGGCCCGCAGGGAGTGCCCGCCGAGTGCGAAGAAGTCGTCGTCGACTCCGACCGTCTCCATGCCGAGGACCTCGGCGAACGCCTCGCACAGGCTCGCCTCCAGGGCGGTGACGGACCTGCCGGCCCCTTCCGCGCCGGCCGTGAACTCGGGGGCCGGCAGCGCCTTGCGGTTCAGCTTGCCGTTCGGCATCAGCGGGAACGCGTCGAGCACCACCACCGCCGAGGGGACCATGTATCCGGGCAGCCGCTCCTGGGTGGCCGCACGCACCGCCGGGCCGAGCCCGCCGTGGTCGTCACCGCGGGCGTCGGGCTCGGGCACCACATAGCCCACGAGCTGCCTGTCGCCCGGGGTCTCCTCCCGCACCAGCACGACGGCCTGCGCCACCGAGGGGTGCCCTGCGAGGACGGCCTCGATCTCGCCCAGCTCTACGCGGAATCCCCGGATCTTGACCTGGTCGTCGGCGCGCCCCATGAATTCCAGGTCGCCGTCCCCGCTCCACCGCACCACGTCTCCCGTGCGGTACATGCGCTCACCAGGGCCGCCGAAGGGGCAGGCGACGAAGCGCCCGGCCGTCAGTCCCGGCCGGCCCAGGTACCCGCGGGCCAGTCCGTCACCGGCGATGTACAGCTCGCCGGCGACGCCCACGGGGACCGGGGCGAGCCGTTCGTCGAGGACGTAGAGCCGCGTGTTGGCGACGGGGCCGCCGATCGACGTCAGGTTGCGGCCCGCGTCCGCGTCGGCGCGCACGGTTTCCCTGGCGGTCGACCAGACCGTGGTCTCGGTCGGCCCGTAGAGGTTGGTCAGTGAGCCCGCCCGGCTCAGCAGGGTGCGGGCCAGTTCGTCGGGCAGTGCCTCCGCGCCGATCAGTACGCGCACCCGCGACCAGTCCAGCGGGTCGTCGGCGTCGGAGACCAGGCCCCGCCACAGGCTGGGCGTGGCGTGCACGATGTTCGCGCCACGGGAGCGGATCAGGTCGCGCAGCGCCCAGGGGTCGAGCACCTGTTCCTGTGAGGCCAGGATCATCCTGGAGCCGTTGACGAACGGCAGGTAGAACTCCAGGCCCGCCATGTCGCAGCCGACCGTGCTGACGGCCAGCAGGCGGTCCTTCGCCCCCAGGGCGAACTGGTCCTGCATCGCGGCCAGGAAGTTCACAATCGCGCGGTGCTCGACGAGGACGCCCTTGGGACGTCCGGTGGATCCGGAGGTGTAGATCACCCACATCGGGTGCCAGGGCAGCAGGTCGCCACCGCGTTCCTCCGCGGTCGGGGCGCTGTCGTCGAGACCGGCCAGCTCCCGCGCGACCGCGGGGTCGTCGAGCAGCACGACCGGCACCGCCCCGTCGTCCACCTCCACACCGAACTCGGCCAGGCGTCCCCGCAGGTCCGCGCTGCTCAGCAGGCACACCGCGCCGGAGTCCTCCAGGACGTACGCGGTCCGCTCGGACGGGTAGGCCGGGTCGATGGGCAGGTAGACGGCCCCGGCCTTGATGACGCCGAGCAGCGCCACGACCAGGTCGGGGGTGCGCTCGAAGACGGTCGCGACGACGTCCTCCGTGCCGATGCCCCGGCCGACGAGGTGGCGCGCCAGCCGGTTGGCCCGGGCGTCCAGCTCGGCGTACGTCATCTCGGTGCCGGCGTACTCCAGCGCGATGGCCTCGGGGGTGCGGGCCGCCTGCTCCTCGAAGAGCTCGACGACCGTGGAGCCCGCGACCTCGGCCGCGGTGTCGTTCCAGTCGGTGAGCAGACGCCGGCGTTCGGCCTCGTCGAGCACGTCTAGCTCGCTGAGCCTCAGGCCGGGGTCGGCGGAGAGGGTGTCCAGGACCCGCACCCAGCGCTCGGCGATCCGGACGACGGTCTCGGGTTCGAACAGGTCGGTCGAGCCGACCACTCCGCCGCGGAGCCCGGCGGGTGCCCCCTTGTCGTCGTAGATCTCGGCGATGCTCACGTCGAGGTCGAACTTGGCGACCGCCATCCCGGACGTGCCGCCGCCGGAGGTGACTCCGGGCAGTTCGAGCAGCGCGTCGGCGGTGTTCTCCAGCAGGAGCATCACCTGGAACAGCGGGTGACGGGCCAGCGACCGGGTGGGCGCCAGTTCCTCCACCAGCCGCTCGAAGGGCACGTCCGGGTGGGCGAACGCCCCGAGGCCGGCCTCCCGCACCCGCACCAGTGCCTCGCGGAAGGTGGGGTCCTCGGACAGGTCGGTGCGCAGCACGAAGGTGTTGACGAAGTACCCGACCAGGTCGTCGAGCGACTCGTCGGTGCGTCCCGCCAGCGCCGATCCGATCGGGATGTCGGTGCCCGCTCCCAGGCGCGACAGGAGCATCGCCAGGGAGGCGTGCAGCACCATGAACAGGGTGACGCCCTCGGCCCGTGCCACGTCGAGCAGCCGCTCGTGCACCTCGGGGGGTATCCGGAACGGCACGCCGTGCCCCTGGTAGCCGGCCACGGCGGGGCGTACCCGGTCGGCCGGCAGCACCAGTTCCTCCGGGGATCCGGCCAGCGCCTCTCGCCAGTAGGCGATCTGACGACCCATCAGGCTGCCGGGGTCGTCGCCGTCCCCGAGCAGCTCGCGCTGCCAGAGGGCGTAGTCCGCGTACTGCACGGGCAGCGGCTCCCACTGCGGGGCCCGGCCCGCGCACCTCGCCTCGTAGGCCACGGAGACGTCGCGGGCCAGCGGCGCCCATGACCAGCCGTCGCCGGCGATGTGGTGCACCACCACCATGAGTGTGTGATCGTCGGGCGCGCAGGTGAACAGCGAGGCGCGGACGGGAATCTCCGCCGACAGGTCGAAGGTGTACCGGGCCGCCTCGGCGACCGCTGCGTCGCGCTCGTCCGGGCTGACGTGGACGACCTGCAGGTCCCACTCCAGCTCGTCCAGGTCCAGCACCCGCTGGTACGGCTCGCCGCCGGCCATTTCGTAGACGGTGCGAAGGACCTCGTGCCGCCCGAGGACGTCCCGGAACGCGGCCTTGAGCGCATCGCTGTCCACGTCGCCGGTCAGCCGGGCCGGGAGCGGGATGTTGTAGGCGGGGCTCGGGCCCTCGAGCTGCCCGATGAGCCACAGCCGGCGTTGGCCGTACGACAGAGGGATCCGCTCGGGCCGTTCCCCGCACGTCAGGGGGGCGCGGGCCTCCTCGGCGTCGGCCAGCCGGGCCGCCAGCCCGGCCGGGGTCGGCGTCTCGAACAGCACCCGGATCTCGGTCTCGACGCCGAGCAGGGTGCGGATCCTGCTGACGAGCCGGACCGCCAGCAGGGAATGGCCGCCCAGGGCGAAGAAGTCGTCGTCCACGCCCACCGCGGGAAGGCCCAGCACATCGGCGAACGCCGCGCACAGGAGCTCCTCGCGTACGTTGGACGGCCTGCGGCCGGCCCGCTCGGTGGAGCCGTACTCGGGGGCGGGCAGGGCCTTGCGGTCGAGTTTCCCGCTCGGTGTGAGCGGCAGGGCGTCGAGGACGACCACCGCGGCCGGAACCATGTGCTGCGGCAGCCGCTGCGCGACGAACCGCTTCACGAGGTCGGCCAGGTTGTCGTCGTCGGGGTCGGTGGGCACGACGTAGGCGATGATCCGGACGTCTGCGGGGGTGTCCTCCCGTGCGACGGCCACACCCTGCGCGACCTGCGGGTGGGCGGTCAGGACGGCCTCGATCTCGCCGGGCTCGATCCTGAAGCCGCGGACCTTCACCTGGTCGTCGGCGCGCCCCGCGAACACGAGTTGACCGTCCGCGGTCCAGCGTGCGCGGTCGCCGGTCCGGTACATCCGCTCGCCGGACCCGCCGAACGGGCAGGCCACGAACCGCTCCGCGGTCAGCCCGGCGCGGCGGACGTAGCCACGGGCCAGTTGCCGGCCCGCGATGTACAGCTCACCGACCACGCCCTGCGGGGCCGGGGCGAGCGAGTCGTCCAGAACATACAGACGGGTGTTGGCGACCGGGGTGCCGACCGGAACCGCACCGGCGGCCACCAGCTCCGGAGTGAGCCGTGCGGTCGCCACACCGATGGTCGCCTCGGTCGGCCCGTAGTGGTTGAACACCTCGCGCTGCCCGGCCGTTTCCAGCAGCCCGCTCACCCATGCCGGGGAGGCCGCCTCGCCGCCGAGCACCAGGGACCTGGCGGGCAGCACGCCCGCAGGACCGCCCTCGGCGCCCAGCGCCGCCAGATGGGAGGGCACCGCCTTGAGGTGGTCGATGCCGTGCTCCGAGAAGTAGCCGGAGACGGCGACGGGATCGGTGACGGCTTCGGCGGGCAGGACGTGCAGTTCCCCGCCGGTGACCAGGCTGGCGAACAGCAGGGTGTTGCCCAGGTCGGTGGCCTGCGCCTGGAGCAGCGCGTAGCGCCGGCCGGGTTCGCCCAGGCCCACCCGCCCCGGAACCGAGGCCACGTAGTTGGCCAGCGACCTGTGGGTGACGGCCACACCCTTCGGACGGCCCGTCGACCCGGAGGTGTAGATGACGTACGCCAGTGCGTCCGGCGCCATGGACACCTCGGGTGCGCCGGCCGGGGCCGCCGCCAGCTGCATCTCGACGAGCCGGTCGTCCAGCGCGACCAGCCGTCCGCGTCCGGCGGGCAGTTCGTCGAGGATCTCCTCGGTCGTCAGGGTCAGGGCGGCCCGGCTGTCGCTCAGCATGAAGGCGACCCGGTCGGCAGGCTGCTCGGGGTCGATCGGCAGATAGCCCGCCCCGGCCTTCCACACGCCGAGGATCGCCGCGATCATCTCCTCGCCCCGCGGCAGGCACAGCCCGACCACGGACTCCGGCCCGACGCCCTGACCGGCCAGGTACCGTGCCACCCGGTTCGCCCGGGCGTCCAGTTCCGCGTACGACACCCCGGTCCCGCCGGCGACGACCGCCACCGCGTCCGGGGTCCGCGCCGCCTGTGCCTCGAACAGCGCCGGGACCGGCGTCTTCGGATCCGCCGCCGTGGTGTCGTTCCACTCGACCAGCAGCCGGTGACGTTCGTCCTCGTCCAGCAGGTCGACCGTGCCGATCCGCCCGCCGGGGGCGCCGCTGACGGCGTCCAGCACGCGGGCCCAGCGGTTCGCGATCCGCACGGCCGTGTCCGGCTCGAACAGGTCGGCCGCCGCGATCACCACGCCGTGGATGCCCGCGGGCACACCCTGCGCGTCGAACGACTCGCCGAGGATGACGTCCAGGTCGAACTTGGCGGACACGGCGGCCGACGACTGGTCCGCCGCCGCCCCCGCCCGTACCCCGGGCAGGTCGAGCACGGCGTCCGCGGTGTTCTGCAGCGTGAGCACCACCTGGAAGAGGGGGTGGCGGGCCATGGAGCGGACCGGGGCGAGCTCCTCGACGAGCCGCTCGAAGGGGACGTCCTGGTGCGCGAACGCCGCCAGGCCCTTCTCCCGCACCCGTGCCAGGACCTCACGGAACGTCGGGTCGCCGGACAGGTCGGTACGGATCACGAGCGTGTTGACGAAGCATCCGACAAGGTCGTCCATGGCTTCGTCGGTGCGGCCGGCGATCGCCGAGCCGATGGAGATGTCGGTACCGGCGCCGAGGCGCGACAGCAGCGTGGCGAGGGCGGCCTGCAGGACCATGAACACCGTCACGCCCTCGGCCCGGGCCAGCTCCGCGAGCCTGCGGTGGACCTCCGCCGGGATCTCGACGGGAATGCGGTGACCCCGGTGACTGGCCACCGCGGGGCGCGGCCGGTCGAACGGCAGCGCCAGTTCCTCGGGGGCGCCTTCCAGCGTCTCGCGCCAGAAGGCGACCTGCCGGGAAATCACACTGTCGGGGTCCTGCTCGTCGCCGAGGAGTTCGCGCTGCCACAGCGCGTAGTCCGCGTACTGCACGGGCAGATCCGCCCACTGCGGCGCCCGGCCCTCGCGACGGGCCGCGTACGCCACGGACAGGTCGCGGGCGAGCGGCTCCCTCGACCAGCCGTCGGTCGCGATGTGGTGCACGACGACGACCAGCACCTGCTCGTCGGGCCCGGCCGAGAACAGCCAGGCACGGAACGGGACTTCGACGGCCAGGTCGAAGGGCCGCCGCTGTGCCTCGGCGACCGCGTCGGCCAGCTCCCCGGGGGCCACGTCGGCCACGGTCAGCCGCCAGTCCAGCCCGTCGGCGTCGAGGACCTGCTGGTAGGGCTCGCCGTCCGCCACCGGGAACACCGTGCGCAGCACCTCGTGCCGCTCCAGCACGTCACGCAGCGCCGCGCCCAGGGCCTCGCGGTCCACGTCTCCGCCGAGCCGCAGGGCGACGGGGACGTTGTAGGTCGGGCTGGGGCCTTCGAGCTGGCCGATGAACCACAGGCGTTGCTGCGCGAAGGACAGCGGCACCCGTTCGGGGCGCGCGCCCGCGGTCAGCGCCGCCCGCGCCTCGCCCGCTCCGCCGAGACGAGCGGCGAGACCGGCGGGCGTGGGCGCCTCGAACAGGGTGCGCAGCGACATCTCGACGCCGAGCACGGCGCGGATACGGCTGAGCAGCCGCACCGCGAGCAGGGAGTGCCCGCCCAGTGCGAAGAAGTCGTCCTCGACGCCGACCCCGTCCAGGCTGAGGACCTGGGCGAACATCCCGCTGAGGATCTCCTCCCGGGGGCCGGCCGGTGCGCGGCCCGCACCGAGGGTGCCCGCGTAGTCGGGGGCCGGCAGCGCGCGGCGGTCCAGTTTGCCGTTGGAGGTGAGCGGCAGGCCGTCGAGGACGACGGCCGCGGCGGGCACCATGTGGGCGGGGAGGGTTGCGGCGAGGTGGGCGAGGAGCTCCGCCGGCCGGGGGGCGTCGTCGCCGTCGCCGTCGGCCGGTACCGCGTAGGCGACCAGGCGCCTGTCACCGGGGATGTCCTCGCGCACGATCACCACGGCGCGGGCCACCCGCTCGTGGGCGCTCAGGACGGCCTCGATCTCGCCGAGTTCGATACGGAAGCCACGGACCTTGACCTGCTCGTCGGCCCGCCCGAGGTACTCCAGGTGTCCGTCCGCGGTCCAGCGGACCAGGTCCCCGGTCCGGTAGAGGCGCTCACCGGACGCGCCGAAGGGGTCGGCGACGAAGCGTTCCGCGGTCAGCGCGGGGCGGTCGAGATAGCCACGGGCCAGGCCGGCGCCCGCCACGTACAGCTCGCCCGCCACACCGACCGGCACCGGGGACATGGCGCCGTCGAGGACATAGGTGCGCGCGTCGGCGATGGGCCGGCCGATCGGCGGGGCGCCGTTCGTATCTGGGTCGGTGCCGGGGTCCGTCTCGGAGGTGAACCACGCGGTGGAGTACACCGTGGCCTCGGTCGGGCCGTAGATGTTGGCGACCCGCACGCCGGGCAGCGCCTCGCGGATGTCCCGGACGAGGGAGGCCGGAAGTGCCTCACCGGCCAGCACCACGGTCCGGGCACCACTGCGGGTGTCGATCCCGGTCCCGGCCGCAAGCCCGTCCAGCACCTGTGCGAAGGCGGACGGCACGGCACTGATCAGGCTCAGCGGTCCGGGGCCGTCCCCGCGGTCCGCCAACGCCAGCACGTCACGGACGACTTCGATGCTGCCGCCCGACACCAGCGGCCCGAACATCTCGAACACCGACACGTCGAAGTTCAGCGACGTCGACGCCAGCACCCGCGAGAAGTCGCCACCGGAGAACGTACGGGCCGCCCAGGACAGCAGACTCGCCACCGACCGGTGTTCCACCACCACGCCCTTGGGCCGTCCGGTGGATCCCGAGGTGTAGATGACGTAGGCGGGGTGCCCGGGCAGCAGCGGCCGGGACCGCTCGGTGTCGGACAG